>BDSV01000160.1 GCA_002898075.1 bacterium BMS3Abin03 | reverse complement strand
AATATCATAATCTTTTTCTTTCCCTTTTTTCCACCATTTTGCCGGGATAACTTTCCAGTTACCTATTAGTTCGGGATAGATGGATTTCTTTTTTTGAATCCATTTCATCATATAATACCGAAGATCTTTATCTGTAGAATTAATAACCCGTTTTGATAACTCATCTTTTGAAATACCCGCACCTCTTGTCAGGTGTCCGCCGCCGCCGTTCCCGCGGTATGAATTAATCGCAACAGTGTAAAAGTTGTCTTCATAAAACGGCTTTCCGTTAGCCAATGATATAATAGTTACTCTTTCATCGGCGGGTTTGGAAACATCAACCGTATATTTAATTCCCGCCGCAGAGGAGAAATTATAATACCGCTGTGTTAATTGTGGTGAACCGCTTCGCTCTGAATAAATCAGATTACCATTTTTATCTTTTTTAAAGTTTAAAAGATGATCATCTGCAGATTTCATTTGATTGAACCAATTAGCGTATGAAAACTCCAAATAATTTTTAATCTCTTTACCGGAAAGCTTCATTGTGTAAAGAAAGTTTTCGTAGCGGTACAGTTTGAACATCTCTCTAACGCGTATCCAGCCGCTGTCTATCTGCGCATCAAAAGATAATGGTGATGCGAAAGAAATATCGGCACCGGTTTTCTCAAGCTGGAATGTATGTATCAAATCTACGAAGCGCGATGGACCGAAAAGAGATTCTCTCGTTGAAATTGTTTTTTCGATTATTCCAAGAGGCTTTGCAACATAATTTCCAACAACATTTAAATCCATCATAAAAGTAATCATAAAATGATTGTCGGGACGGAACCGGGAAGTATTTATATTTTCTCCGGAGATGCCGGTCTTTACCCATCTGTTTATAGTGGAATCGTATTTCATTTCAACCGTTGCCACGGAAAAAGTTTTTGCTCTTGCTAACGGACCGAGTATAAGCACAGAATCACCGTCGGCGTTCGCTAACCAGAAATTCCATCCATGATGATCGTGCCCTACAAAAACTATATCGAAACCCGGAACCTGTTCAGCTACAAGCTTGCTTGCATTTTCGTTTCTGTATGTTTCGGCAGATTCGCCATCGTACGTGTAGTCAACGCCGGAGTGGAACAGCCCGACGAGCAAATCGGGATTTTCTCTTTCTTTAATTATCGGCACCCACTTTTTTGCCGTAACAATCATGTCTTGAAATTCAATACCTTCCCATATTTGTTTTGGAAGCCATTTGGGAATTCCGGGAGTTATCATTCCGAGCACGGCAATTTTAATACCGCCTTTCTTTATAACGGTGTACGGTTTGAAATACGGCTCGCCTGTTTTTGTATTAATTGCATTAGCCGCAAGCCAGGGAAACATAATTTCTGTTCGAAACTTATCGTAAACAGTATGACCTGTTTCAATATCGTGATTACCGATTGTTGCAGCATCATATTTCATAATGTTCATTGCCGCTGCACAAATATGGGTTGCTGTTGTATCTTCATAATTATAATAATAAACTAACGGATCGCCCTGCAGAATATCACCGTTATCCAGCAGAACAACTTCCTGATCGGGCATTGATCTTTCGAAGTTAAGAAAGGATTGTATCTGTGCAAGAGAAGAGTTGCTCGAAGTATCGTTAATTAAATCATACGGAAGAATAGCACCATGCACATCGCTTGTTTCTATCAGCTTTAATTTTAGTGTTTGTGCCAGCGATAGTGATGCAAAGGTAAAAGCGATAAGCAGAAGAACAAATATCTTTTTATAAAAACATAGTTTCATTTTATGCCTTTTTGAATCTTTAAATTTTAAAAAGTAAATGTAAGGAATATCTAATTATTTATGAATTGAAACATATTATTATGAAGCGATCCGGCTTTTCTAATAAGATAGGGAACGCTTACTCCCCTATACCCGTTTCATTTTATTACAGGCATACAAATAAAAAAACAGATGAAAGCAAGGTTATAAATGGCGCTTTAAATGCTATTGTCCGGCAACAAAAATCCATGAATAATGTTTATTTATCCTCGTTAAAAATTGTATATTAAGAACCATTTTTCGTGATATTATGATACAGCAAAAGATTTTGTTCTCATATTGAAACAAAGTATTTTAAAACCTTTAACTATATATTTTATTATGACTTAGACAATATCTGCCTATACAGCATTTTTTTCAATAATGCCGTATCGGTTTTAGTTTGGTCTGCAATATGTATGGAAAACTATCCGTCTAAGCGCTTATATAATAGAAAAGAGGGCTAAACATCTGTTCGGTATTTTCAGGTTAGTAATCTTATTTTCATCGGGCAGTAGGCAATCTATGTGTTCGGGTAAAATAGAATGTATTACAAATCAAACCTTATCGAGTGATGGAAGACGTTTTAATAATAAGTAATCAAATTTATTTAAAAAATAAAATCAGTTAAAAATATGTCGCCAAGATCTTATAAGAAGCATAGAAAATCGGAAAACAAACTCGGGTACTGGATGAGAAACCGCTTTGCTATTCACTACGAACGTCATATCCAGGCGTTAGTATATGTCGGTGCCGCTTTTCTTGTAATAGTTGTTGGGTTGAGGGGTCTTGGAAACTTAAGTGATGTTTCCTTCATTCCCGCTTTTATACTTAACGATGATGGGAAAATAGAGTCAAATATTATTATGATTGCGCTTGTCATCGAGTTTTCTATGTTGTGCCTGTTAGCTGCGGTATCATACTTTGCGCCCAGCGAAGAAAATGAAGACCTTCAATCGAGCATAGATAGTTTGTCATCGGCAGTTCAACATCTTTCTCAAACAATTCCATCGGAGATAGCGGAGCAATTGATAGGCAGCGCACAAAAAACGGCTTCCGCGGCTGAAACACTTCTTACGGATGGAATTGAAATACTCAACGGCTTCAGGTCGAAATTAGACAAAAGGATTGTTCAAATTGATCAGGACATTATTCAGGTCAGGCAAAACATAGCGCAAAATGTTATAAACACATCGAGCCAGTTGAAATCATTCATTGAGAAAGAAAAAGTAACCATAAAAAGTTTTCACCAGTTGGTAGAAAAGCTTATCATCGAAGCAAAAACCACACTGAATAATGTATCTAAGAATGTATCGGAAGATATTAAAAAAACATTCGATACAACTGAATCTGTTATTTCAGATCAGAAAGAAATGATCGATAAATTTTATAGTATCAACGCAAAATTATTATCCGAATCACGCGAAAGCTTTAATAATTTTATTAATAACTACTCTAAGATTGTTGAACATGAATCCAACCGGCTCGAATGGCTTAGCTCTAATCAACTGAGACCGGAAGAGTTTATGAATAATTTGAATAAAACAAACGAGCATCTAGTTACACACTTAAAAAACATCGATAACACGCTTAAAATAATTATGAATGGGCTAAACGGTGTGCGTGAGGGTTCCGGCAGAAAAAAATCTTTTTTCAGGCGGATTAAACCTTTTAAAAAACGTGAATTATTAGACGAAACTTCCTAATTAACAAGCTATGAAAAGAAAAATAAGAGTACCATTTTATTTCGTTCTATACCTGGTTGTGCTGGTTGAGTTACTTGCGGTTATAATAGAACGGGATACCAATGAATTAGAATTAAAAGCTCGCATCCGGGAATTCGAAACAATACAGGATAGCGTGATCTCGTTATATAGTCTACCGATTATACTGACCGTTCAGAAAGAAACCAACTGGCTGATAACGAATAGGGACAGCGTACATGTTCTTATCTCTGTAACAAATCTTCAAACGCCCGAGGAAAAAGCAAATGTAAGATATTTCATAAAACCAATCTCAGGCGAAGATGAAAATTCTTATATGGTAGAAACAGACCCGGCGACGGGTAGTGGACATTTCTATTTTAAAACTAATAAAACGGGTACATATTCCTTTGGGGTTTATTGCATATTAAGGCGGCAATTGCCAAAATATTTACCGGAAATTATTCTGGATGGTATTTTTGCAAGAATTGGAAACGACTTTACCGCGGTTAGTGATACTGTTTATTTCAAAATTAATGCAAAGCGCCAATTGAGAGAGTATGATAAACCCGGCAGGGGATAATTATTTATAAAAATAAATTCAAAAGTAAAAAAGCTTCATGATGAAAAAAATCATATCATTTTTCTTAATTCTATTTGCAGCGGGTAATTTGTCTTTTGCCCAGCTATATGAAACATCTTTTAATGCCGGTAACCCGGTTGTTCTTCTAGATACAATAAATGTATTTGTCGGAGATCAATTTGATATAAAAGACAAACTATCCGATTGGTCCAGTAATTTTGCCGATATTAACTATTCTCTGGGGGTTTTTCTGGAAAAGAATGATGATGGGAATGGTAACATTTCTTTCGTTCAGAACATTGGTGGTTTTGAATATAAAAGAAGTGATTTATCCTATTTTCGCTCGACAGTTGTTTCATTAAAATCGGATGTTATAACCGGTGTAAACCCGGGAGACTATGATGTTATTATTTCCGCAAGCATAAATTCGCCCGGTACATACTACTTCGTCGGTGTGATAAAAGGACGAAGTGAGCATGGAGGCTATTTTGAGGATGCAGGATACTGGGTAGTAAATTGTGCTATAAGTGCGCAAAACAGAATGGCTAATACCTTGCAGTTAAAAGATACATATTATTTTGGGGAAACTGCTGCGCTCGATTTTAGTATATTGGGAAGCGGAATGGACCAGCTCTCGAACTATTACTTTAGAATATTTAATAGCGGAAAGGAAATTTATTCCGGGATAGGTGCTTTCATCAATCTTAATGTGATTACTCAAAACCCGGCAATGGTAAATAAATCTTTTCGGGTGGAGGGTTTCTACGGCGGAAGAATTATCAACTTTTTTAACCCGTCAATTCCCGGTACCGATTCAACCGTTTGGGATTTTAAATTATTACCCCCCGAAAAATTTGAAGTTGTTACAAACTGGTTTACGGAAGGAGAGTTTAATAATCTCGGCAAAGATGATATAATTGATGCGCTTGATATGAGAGATACTAAAAACAGACAGTTTAAATTTATGTACTTCTCTGCAAGTGATAAAGGTGCAATTATATCCAAACCCGAATTTAACGACCTGCTGATTACATCCATTCCGCCGGATTTTCTTTTGAACTCAAACGATTATACTACTTATGACAAAGACATCTGGAAAGTAATAGAAATAAACGTAAACACGAAGTTTCTGAACAATATTTCAGACAAGGGCACAAAAAAAATAGTATTGACGATAAGATTTACCACACAATTCGGCGAACGAAAAAGTCTCACCTATGTGGGATACGTTTTTTAATTTATTAACAGGTTTAGTTATGAATAAAATTCATCTAAAGGCACTAACATTATTAATGGCTCTTCTTGTAGTTTTGGGATCATTTAATGTTATTAAAGCCCAGGAAGTTCGGCGTCCTATGAAGATAAACACTTTAGAACGAGAAAATTTTGAGATTAGGTACGGAATGGGTCTTTCTACAAGGTATATGTGGAGGGGATTAGACCTTGCTAAATCTCCAACACTCGAACCGTATGCAAGTATTCTCTTCCACGGGTTTGAATTATCGGCTTATGGTGTTTATGGATTGTATGAAAGCGCCCCGAAACATCCTGATTTTAATGAACCGGAAAATCCGGGAGAAATTAATCCTGTCTTTCTCGAAACAATAGCATTTGGTGAAATTATTTCTAACTTGTTCTACAGCTTCCAAGCAAATATTGGAACAATTAGCATTGGTGCTACAGATTATTATTTTCCGGACAGGTTAGTCAGGCAGACAGAAACAGATACAAACGGTGTTAAGCATATTAAATATATAAAATCCAGATGGGGTAATTGGGAGGGTGGCGGTAACGGTGCTCATATTATAGAAGCAATCGTTCGATATCAAGGAAATTCCAGTTTCCCCGCATGGCTGTTGATTGGTTATAATATTTATAATGATCCCGATAATTCCTTATTTACAGAAGCAGGATATACTTTTAATATTCTTAATAATAATTTTAGTTTGTTTGCGGGTGGTGCTATAGGCGGGTCTGCATGGTATCAGTTTACTATTAAAAACGGGGTTGTGCAGGATGGTATGGGCTTAACTAACTTTGGATTTATTCTTAATCGTGAGCTGATACTGAATGAGGGACTCTCTTTGGATTTTAGTCTGATGGATGTTGTTAATTTTTACCAGGAAAGAAACACAATTTTGTTCAAAGTTATTTTAAGGATCCAATAAGCACTAATGTAAATCCTTATACCTGAAGCAATCTGTCGTGTGATCGTTTACCATACCGGTTGCCTGCATGTGTGCATAAACAATAGCCGAACCGACAAACTTGAAACCTCGCTTCTTCAAATCCTTACTTATCAAATCCGATAACTCGGTACGGGCAGGAATTTCATTTAATGTCTTGTACTTGTTGTTAACAGGTTTGTAATTAACAAAGCTCCAGATATATTTATCGAATGTACCAAATTCCTTCCTTACTTTTAGAAATGCCTTCGCATTGTTTATCACCGATTCAATTTTTAATCTGTTCCGGATTATTCCTTCGTCTTTAAGTAAAGAATTTATTTTGCGCTTGTCATATCCGGCAATTTTGTTAAAATTAAAGTTATCGAATGCTTTTTGAAAATTTTCTCTTTTCTTTAGAATGGTACTCCAGCTCAGCCCGGCTTGAAAGCTCTCCAGTAAGAGAAATTCAAATAACTTCCTGTCGCTATGAACAGGTTTACCCCATTCTTTATCATGGTATTTTATCATTAATGGATCATCAGTTAACCATTCACAGCGGTGTATAGTTTTCATAAACTTTTCCTGTTTTTCAATAATTAATCGACTACTTAAAATTGCTGACTTTTCAACAATCGAATGGGATAAACAAAAATGTTTTTAGTATGCCAATATGGGATTCAGCCATCTCTCTATTTCATCAACGCTCATTCCCTTTCGACGGTGGTAATCGAGCACCTGCTCTTTGGTGATCTTGCCGATGTTAAAGTATTTAGCATGCGGACTTGCAAAATAGAGTCCGCAAACCGATGCTGCGGGATGCATTGCCATGCTCCCGGTCAGTTTTATTCCCGTGTTCTTTTCAACTTCGAGCAGATCAAATATTAATAGCTTTTCTGTGTGGTCGGGTTGTGAAGGGTAGCCGGGAGCGGGGCGAATGCCTGTATATTTTTCTTTAATTATTTCATTATTGTTTAATGATTCGCCTTCCGCATAACCCCAATATTCTTTTCTTACCAGTTCGTGCAGATGTTCGGCAAAAGCTTCGGCTAACCTGTCTGCCAAAGCTTTTAGAAGAATGCTGTTATAATCATCGTGTTCTTTTTCATATTTAGCAACGAGATTATCCAACCCGATTCCGGCAGTAACGGCAAACATTCCTATATAATCTTTAATCTTACTTTCTTTCGGCGCGATAAAATCTGCTAATGAAATATTCGGTTCGTTTTTGGTTTTCTTTTGCTGTTGTCTTAATGTATGAAGCACTGTAAGAACGCCGCTTCTATCATTGCTGTTATAAATTTCAATATCATCGGTGCCGATAGAATTTGCAGGGAACAAACCGATAACACCGTTTGCCGTTAAGAGTTTTTTTGAAGTGACTTCATTCAGAAGTTTGTTTGCATCATCAAAGAGTTTTTTAGCTTCTCTGCCGTACTTTTTGTTTTCAAAAATTGCCGGATATTTTCCTTTTAATTCCCATGCAGAAAAGAAAGGTGTCCAATCAATATATTTGCTAAGTGTTTCAAGAGGAAAATCCTTTAACACTGTGACGCCTTGTTTTTTCGGTTCAACTATTTTTTCATTACGCCAGTCAATTCGTAACCTGTTTTTTCTTGCTTCATCTAAGCTGACAAAACTCTTGTCGGATTTTCTTTTCAAATAATCAACTCTTAGTTTATCGTATTCGGATTTCATCTTTTTAATAAAAACTTCTTTCTCGTCTGAATTTTCATTTAGCAGGCTGCTTACAACCGGTACGCTTCTCGATGCATCCAGTACGTGTATTACAACTCCGTTATAGTTAGGAGCAATCTTTACGGATGTGTGAATCCTCGAAGTTGTTGCCCCGCCAATAAGCAGTGGTTTTTTAATTCCTCTTCTTTCCATTTCTTCGGCAACATGTATCATTTCATCCAACGAAGGTGTAATCAATCCGCTGAGACCGATTATATCAACATTATTTTCAATTGCGGTTTCAATAATTTTATCAGTCGGAACCATGACCCCAAGATCAATCACATTATAGTTATTGCAACCGAGCACAACTCCGACAATATTTTTCCCGATGTCGTGAACATCGCCTTTAACTGTGGCAAGCAGCACAGTACCAGAAGCCCCACCCAAACTCTCCCCGAAGGGAAGGACTTTTTGGATATTTAATGTTTTTGAAATTGTATTTAATACTTCATCAAGATTGTTAAAAATATCTTCGTTTTGAAATCTAATTACTATGTATCCATGCTCTTCCAACCATTTGGTTCTGATTTCGTCAAGGTCTTTGTTTTCAGGAAGTTGATGAATCAAACCGTCTATTTCGATTACAAGTTTTTTTGAAAGACATACAAAATCAGCTATGTACTGTCCGATTATATGTTGTCTTCTAAATTCAAATCCATCTAATTGTTTTGATTTCAGTTGTTCCCACAAAATCAATTCGGCTTTGGTAGGATTTTCCTGGTGTTCCAAAGCATATTCTTTCAATTTCCCATATAAAATCGGATCTGCTGTTTCGTATCCAAATCTTTCTTTTTCCCCTTCCCTTTGGGAAGGGGTTAGGGGATGGGCTATAAACGGCTCTAAATAAGCGACTGCTTTTTTCATCACCCTTGCGCTTTTAACAACCTGCGGCAGGAACATCTTGCCGGAACCAAACAGATCACCTACCATATTCATTCCGTCCATTAATGGTCCCTCGATAATAAGGATCGGATCGGAATATTTTTTACGTGCTTCTTTCGTATCTTCTTCAATATGATCAACAATTCCCCTAACCAAAGCATGCTTCAGTCTTTCTTCAACAGGTGCGTTTCGCCACTCATCTTTTTTTACTTCTTCTTTCTTTTTTCCCTTAACTTTTTCCGCATAGTCAACCAGTTTTTCTGTCGCATCGGGCTGCCTGTTAAGAATTACGTCTTCAACTAACCCCAACAAATCTTTCGGGATTTCTTCATAAACCTCAAGCTGTCCGGCATTGACTATGCCCATATCCATTCCCGCTTTGATGGCATGATACAAAAAAGCAGAATGCATTGCCTCCCTTACAATATTATTGCCGCGGAATGAAAAGGAAAGATTGCTGACTCCTCCGCTAACTTTTACCAGCGGAAGATTTTGTTTGATCCATCTTGTCGCTTCAATAAAATTAACCGCGTAATTATTATGCTCTTCTATACCGGTTGCAATTGCAAGTATATTAGGATCGAAAATAATATCCTGCGGGGGGAAGCCAACCTCTTCGGTTAGTATTTCATAAGCCCTCTTACAAATTTCTATCTTGCGTTCGTAAGTATCTGCCTGCCCCTTTTCATCAAACGCCATAACAATTACAGCAGCACCGTAACGAAGAACCTTTTTAGCATGTTCTTTAAATATTTCTTCGCCTTCTTTAAGACTAATAGAATTTACGATTCCCTTGCCCTGCAAACACTTCAATCCCGCCTCTATAACCGACCATTTAGAGGAATCAATCATTATCGGAAGCTTGGCAATATCGGGTTCGGTAGCCAACATATTAAGAAACTTCGTCATAGCATCTTCGGAATCGATCATTCCCTCGTCCATATTCACATCTAAAATCTGTGCGCCGCCTTCAACCTGCTGGCGGGCAACCGCTAAAGCATCTTCATATTTTTCTTCTTTAATTAATTTTCTGAATTTTGCAGAACCGGCTACGTTGGTTCGTTCGCCAATATTAACAAAATTTGTCTGCGGATGAATTATTACCGGTTCAAGACCGCTTAAACGCAAATAGGGTTTTCGGGAAGGTATTTCTCTCGGCTCATAATTTTTTACAATTTCCGAAATTGCCTTGATATGATCGGGAGTTGTACCGCAGCAGCCGCCGACGATATTTACAAAACCGCTTTTAAGAAAATCTTCTAAAACAGATGACATTGTTTGCGGAGTTTCATCATATTCTCCCATCTCGTTCGGCAGTCCGGCATTGGGATAAACAGACAGATATATATCGGCAATCCTGGAAAGTTCTTCAACAAAGGGACGCATTTGTTTTGCGCCGAGAGAGCAGTTTAACCCAACACTTAAAAGATTTTTTATGTGTGAAACCGAAATCCAAAATGCTTCTGTAGTTTGTCCCGACAGCGTTCTTCCGCTTTGATCAATTACGGTTCCGCTTATCATTACGGGAATTTCCAGGTTACTTTCTTCAGAGAGTTTATCAACAGCAAAAATTGCGGATTTAGCATTTAACGTATCAAAAATTGTTTCGATAAGAAGAATGTCTGCCCCCCCGTCAATCAACCCTTTTGCCTGTTCATAATACGCATCAGCCATTTGATCAAAAGTAACTGCGCGGTAACCCGGGTTATTTACATCCGGCGAAAGCGATAACGTTTTGCTTGTCGGACCGAGTGCGCCGGCTACAAACCGAGGTTTGTTTGTTTCGTTTTTACCGAATTCAACCGCAACTTCTTTTGCTAATTTTGCTGCGGAATAATTTATCTCGTAAACGAAATCCTGTGTTTCATAATCTCTCTGTGAAACAGATGTGCCGTTAAAGGTGTTCGTTTCAATAATATCGGCACCGGCTTCAAAGTAAGCACGATGGATGCCTTTAATAATTTCGGGCTGTGTAATTGAAAGAAGATCGTTGTTGCCCTTTAAATCGTGCGGGTGATTTTTAAATTTATCTCCGCGGAAATCTTCTTCGCTCAGGTTGTGGCGCTGAATCATTGTACCCATTGCACCATCGAGAACTAGAATTCTTTTCTTAAGTATTTTTCGTAAATCTTCTAACTTAGCAGACATTTTTAAAACACATTTTTTTATTTTAAATAAAACATCCTTTTTGAAAAGGTTGCTAAATATAACTAAATTGCTTTGCATTATAAACCAAATTAAAGGAACCCAGAGGAAGCATTATGATAGTTGTAACAGGTGGTGCAGGGTTTATCGGCAGCGCCATAGTCTGGCGGTTAAATTCAATGGGAATTAAAGATATTCTGGTTGTAGATACGCTTGGAACGGATGAAAAATGGAAAAATCTTGTAGGACTTCAGTTTGATGATTTTATACACAAAGATAAATTTTTACAGATGGTGGATAACGGCTTACATTATGAGCTTGAAGCGATCATTCACATGGGTGCGAACTCTTCAACCACAGAAAAAAATGCCGATTATCTTTTGACAAACAACTATCAGTACACAAAAACATTAGCCGAGTATTGTTTGTGGAACGAAGTACGGTTTATTTACGCGTCATCTGCTGCAACTTACGGTGACGGCTCGCTCGGTTTTGATGATGATGAAAGCAAATGCGAGAAGCTTCGCCCCCTGAATATGTATGGTTATTCAAAACAGCTTTTTGATCTCTGGGCAATTCGCCACGATGCTTTTATGGAAATTGCGGGGATAAAATATTTTAATGTTTACGGTCCGAACGAATACCATAAAGGTGATATGCGCAGCGTTGTTCATAAAGCGTTTGGACAGGTGCGCGATACCGGCAAAGTAAAACTATTCAAATCAAGGAACCCTGATTACAAGGACGGTGAGCAGATGCGCGATTTCGTTTATGTAAAAGATGCCGTTGATATGACGCTTTATTTTCTCGAACACAAGGACAAATCAGGTTTATTTAATGTTGGTGCTGGAAAAGCAAGAACCTGGAACGACCTTGTTGCCGCACTTTTCAAAGCTATGGATAAACCCGTAAACATCGAGTACATTGATCTTCCGGATTATCTTGCCGATAAGTACCAGTACTTTACCGAAGCAAATCTAACAAAAATAAAAAGCGCCGGTTATAAGAAAGCAATTACATCACTCGAAGATGGTGTGACCGATTACGTGAAAAATTATCTTTTGGGCAAGCAGTATCTTGGAATGTAATTAATTGTAGGGAATTTCTTTCTCATCATCAAGCAGATCATCTTCCGGATTTTCAAACGGTAAATCGTTTTCTATTATTTCTTTGTCTGTCGGTTCCCTGTCGAATGGATTTTCTATTTCTTCCTTTTCACCTTCATCTTCGTCATCGGTATTATCATCAATATCTTCATCGTCGTCTTCATCTTTTTTCTTCGATGTATTCATACGGTTAACAAGATCGTAAGAATTAACATTCGAATTCACCGGTTCATAAATAACGTTTTCAATAGAGTCGTTTTTTAAATCATCTGAAAGTAAATCCATCTTTTCGTCTTGCAAAAATTTCTGTTTCATAATTATTCAACTCCTATTTAATTTAACGATCTAATAATTAAATTAGAATCAATAAGAATCAAAATAAATTATTACTAATTTTACTGTTAGCCAAAAGCATGTTTTATCTTTTACATTAAAACATAATTCAGATTAATCTCTTTGTCAATACAATAATTTAAAACATGGAAATAAAATGAAATTAGCAACGCTCTGTTATGTGATCGATAAAGAAAAGAATGTAACATTAATGATACATCGTGTTAAGAGGGAAAATGATTATCATAAAGGAAAATGGAACGGTTTGGGCGGTAAATTTGAACAGGGCGAGAGTCCCGAAGACTGTGCTGTAAGGGAATTAAAAGAAGAAAGCGGTCTGGATGTGAAGAATTTGAAGATGAAGGGTTTTATCACATTCCCTATGTTTGACGGAGTAGATGACTGGTATGTTTTTCTCTTTACTGCAGATGAATTTAAAGGTGAATTAATAAATCCCAACGAAGGAAATCTTGAATGGATTCCGAACGATAAGCTTACGGAAATAAATTTATGGGAGGGTGATAAAATTTTTATCCCCTGGCTTTTTGAAGACAAATTTTTCAGTGCGAAGTTTATCTACAAAGATGGGAAATATGTTTCACACGAAGTTTCTTTTTATTGAAAACATTTCTATTCTTTAACTATAACTTTTCATACTATAATTTTGACAAATAATCTTGAAAACAACTTTTGCAGACGGAGCAATTAATTATTCCGGCAACTTATAATCTCCAAATAATTTAACCGGTGAGATAAGCATTTTGAATCCATACAAAAAGCCCGGAGTAAAGTTTGCTGTTCAAACGTTCTTTTAAAAAATTTTGCGATAATAAAAAACAGGTTTTTGTTTTTAGTAATAGTCCCGGAATGTTCAGCGGTGGCTTCCAATCATTAACTTTAGCAGGAGGAAATTAGCCAACAAGCGACACCACTAATATTGTTGCAGTATCTCATAATTTAGATTTCAATGCTGTTGAATTAAATAGTTGTGTTTACTTCCACATGATTGATGCTTTTGGTATTGATGGTACAAACTTCTCAAGTGTTAAGAAGATGATTCTTACAAAGTAAGAACTGCTTCCTTCATATTTAGTCCGAAATAAAAGATTATTTCGGGCATTTTATTTATAGCTTATTCAGTTGATTAATCAATTCATTGCGAGTCCTACCCATATTCTTTAATTATTTTATTACCAACTTATTAATTCCTTGGCTCTTTATCACCTTTTTTAGGTTATGCAAAGTTTTCTAATCTGTACTACGAGAAAAAAGTCTCTTGACTTAATACTTCAAAAAAAATATATTGTAACATATTATGAAGAAATAAGTGAAATTGAATTATTCGAACGACACATATCGTTTTACTATCCTTTCAAACAACCGCAATTGGCGTGGCTGGCACCGCTAAAATTTACATACTTACTTAAGTTCGCTTAAGACCCTTTTTAACTCATAAAATAATTACATCAACCTTAAAAACAATTTAAAGGAGTAATGCCATGAGCTTTACTAAAAAAATTCTTTTAAATGAATCCGACCTGCCGTATAAATATTACAACATTCAAGCAGATATGCCCAACCCTTTGCTGCCCCCGCTTCATCCGGTAACAAAGCAGCCGATCGGTCCGGACGATCTTGCACCGCTCTTTCCTATGGAACTGATTAAACAGGAAGTATCGCAGGAAAGATATATTGAAATTCCTGATGAAGTAAGAGCGGTTTACAAGATGTACAGACCCACACCCTTATACAGGGCAACAAACTTCGAGAAACTTTTAGACACACCTGCAAAGATCTATTATAAGTACGAGGGTGTAAGTCCCGCCGGTTCCCACAAACCCAACACTGCAATTGCACAGGCGTTTTATAACAAAGCAGAAGGCGTAAAGAAGCTGATAACTGAAACCGGCGCCGGACAATGGGGCAGCGCTCTTAGTTTTGCCTGTTCACAATTCGGGCTGGAGCTGGAAGTTTACATGGTTAGAATAAGCTACAACCAGAAACCGTACAGAAAAGTTATGATGAATACATGGGGTGCAAAAGTAATTGCTTCACCGAGCGATAAAACAAATGCAGGCAGACAAATACTTGCACAGGACCCAAACTCACCCGGTAGTCTTGGCATTGCTATTTCAGAAGCGGTTGAACAAGCGGCAACGAGTGACAGCACAAAATATTCGCTCGGAAGTGTTTTGAACCATGTCTTAATGCATCAAACCGTTATAGGGCAGGAGGCAATAAAACAATTGGAAATGACAGGCGATTTTCCCGATATTATTATTGCCCCTTTCGGCGGCGGATCGAATTTTGCCGGAATAGCTTTTCCGTTCTTAAGATATAATCTGCAGGAAGGGAAGACCATACGCTGTATTGCCGTTGAGCCGGCTTCCTGTCCTAAGTTAACAAAAGGTGAATTCAGATACGATTTCGGCGACACCGTCGGCTTAACACCGCTTCTTCCAATGTACACTCTCGGGCACACTTTTATACCGGCACCAATTCATGCGGGCGGACTGCGTTATCATGGCGCAGGCGCCATAGTAAGCCAGCTTCTTAAAGATAAAATTATTGAAGCCGTTGCAATACACCAGATTGAATGTTTTGAAGCAGGTATTAAGTTTGCTAATGCCGAGGGGATCATTCCCGCACCCGAAGCAAATCATGGAATTGCGCAGGTAATTCGCGAAGCACTGAAAGCAAAAGAAGAAGGGAAACAGAAAACTATTCTCTTTAATCTTTGCGGTCACGGGTACTTTGATATGAGCGCTTACCAGGATTACTTTGCCGGCAATCTTGCAGATCACGAATTAACCGGCGATGAACTTTATACCGATTTAAGAAAACTCGATACGCCTGTGGTTGCATAATTAGCATATAAGCTTCCAACAATTGTCACTCCCGTGAGCACTGCCTGCAGGAAGGCAGATATATCGGGAGAAGTGGGAATCTTTTTTTTTTGATTTCAATCTCTTTCTTTTTTTTTTTTTGGATTCCCAATCAAGTTGGGAATGACAATGAATGGTTGTCACCCCAGCGAAACTTGCCTGGGAAAAGGCAGGAGTAGGGATCCATTTCATTATAAAGATTTAGATTCCCGTTTACACGCATAGGCGTCAACTTAAGGAATATTTCCTAAAAGATGACTGAGAAAAAGTGCAATTTTATCGAATTGCCATGACATTTAGGTTATGGATTAAATTAATAACGGACTATTGGCTTTAGCCAAAACTGAATAAAGAATTGTGGCTAAAGCCATAATTAACTTGGTCTTACAAGTTTCCCGACATAAAGAGACTGTGTGAAAAACACAAATTTTCTGTAACGGTTTTAACCATTTTACTAATTTTCACACAAACTCTAAAAGTCGGGGCAATTAAGTTGACGCACATGCGTTTACACGGGAATGACAAAAAAAATCGGTGCTTCTGAGTCAGCATCTTAATTAATTTTCCTTATTTTTGTCATATACTACTTTTCACAAAACTAACAACGGAGGTACAATGAGAAGCATAAAAGGAAAAGTTGAAGTAGCCGGAATAATGGGACCTGTTTGGTTTATAGGTTGGCTGTTTACAATCGGTTTTGTAAAGCTAACTTTCTGGAAGGGTTTTCTTGCATTGCTTCTTTGGCCTTATTACCTTGGTGTAAAACTAACAATGTATTTGCCCGGTACTTTTCGGCAGTTAAACTATAACCCCGCCCTGAATGCTTTACAGCACAGACATATTTGCAAGATACCTTAATATTCTTAATATTAATAAAAGAGAACCATCTGTTGCTGCTCTTCGGGAAATTGTAAAAGCCCACCTGTTAAAAGTGCCTTTTGAAAACATTTCCAAGCTGCTTTTTAAAAAACGAGGACTGAAAAATATTCCGGCTCTTCCCGAATATCTTGATGGAATTGAACAATACAACTTTGGCGGAACCTGCTATTCCAACAATTACTATCTTTATCTGCTGCTAAAGCACTTTGGCTATGATGTAAAACTCTGCGGTGCAGATATGAAAAATCCCGATGTACACATAGTAAGCATCGTTAATATTGAAGAGAGGGAATTTATTGTTGATGGCGGATATGCTGCACCTTTTGTGGAACCGCTGCCGGGAGACCTGAAAGAAAATTATGTTATAACCTTCGGCAATGAAAAATATATTCTCAGCCCGAAAGATGATTACGGACATTCAAAATTAGAGCAGTACTACAAGGGCGAATTAAAACATGGATACACAGCAAACCCGCAGCCCAGAAAAATAGAAGAGTTCCAAAATGTAATTGAAGATTCCTACCGTAACGGAGCAACATTTATGAATGCAATTTTAATTACAAAGTTTTACGAAAACGGTTCTCTTGTTTTGCGCAACCTTACGTTAACTAAAACAGATGGATCTAAAGTAACAACACAAAGTATTAAGCGTGATGAGATTGCCGTTGCTGTTGAGAAATATTTTAGAATGCCTTTGCAGATTGTTGAAGAAGCAGTAAATGAGCTAAGTGAATTAATGGATATGTGGGATTGAAAGGAAATAAAAGACAGCTTCATTTGGGAACCACGTTTTACGAGTTGAAAAAATATAAAACTTGTTAATGACCGGTAATTTGCCTATATTTATAGTTCTTCCGGAAATAGACCGGATTTTTATTTATTATTTATTAGAGGTTCCTTGTGAGCACTAAGTTATTTGTGGGTTCTCTCCCCTGGTCGGTTGACGACGAAGAGTTAAAGGAAACATTTGAAAAACATGGTACTGTAGTTTCTGCAAAAGTTATTACAGACCGCGACACCAGAAGGTCCAGAGGTTTTGGATTCGTTGAGATGGAGAGTTCTTCAGATGCAAGTAATGCTATTCAGGCATTAAATGATTCAGAATTAAATGGAAGAAATATCGTAGTTAATGAAGCTAAATCGCGTAATTAAATAGATATTATATTGTAATTTCTGAAAAGGCGTCTTTATTAAGGCGCCTTTTTTATTTCTAACCACATCTGTAATGGCTTATCTGAATATGCACTATTTTAATTGTTTTTCGGATTTTAAAGTCAACCCAGGTTAATTTTCCTAATCCAAAACAGTTTTCTTCATCTAAAACTGTATCTTGTTGTATTTTAACAATTCCATCATTTACTCCATTAACATTCAAAGCTAATCTTCTTTTTCCATCTGAAGCATTACATTATTATCTTTAATTAAAAGACAATTTTGTAATTATTTTCTTAAGTTTATTCAGCTTAATTTTTTATTCGGAGGATAAATGAAGTTAATTAGAATTATTACGTTTCTGTTACTCGTATTTGCAGCAGCTTGTTCTACTCTTAAGCTTCAGCCAGCAGACTTTGCCTGGCCTGTTGAATCGGTACTTGCTGCTGACAATAATGGAACGGTAAGCGAAGACAGGTACTCAATAATGTTTGATATACAGGGTTTGTTTTATGAAGAGTTTCAGGATTCTTCGGCTTATAAAGGAAAAGAGATAAGGTTGCTGCGGGATGTTAACGGGTTTTATTTCATTACATCGGCAGGATTTAAAAACGTGTACGTGTTTAAAATGGATTATGGAGCGCTTGTACTCGACAATAAAATTTTTGTTTCCGAAACAGGTATTCAAAGCCCTGCTTTAAACCAGCGTTCACCTTATATTGAACTGATCGACAACGGAAAAAGTCTTTATCTAACAAACACAGGAATTTACAGGAATAAAAAATGAAAAAGATAGTTTTTATTAATCGAAGCATTTTTATTTTATTACTGCTTGCATTTGTTCTGCCGTTAAATGCACAATCGGATTATGAGCTTGTTAAAAACTTCAGGCAGAAATATCAGCAGTTGGAAGACGCTATTAAATCAGCTAAAACAACAACAGAATTAGATTCCTTAGCGGAAGAGATAGACGGTTTTAGAAATGAGTTCTCGCAGCATAAAGCTCTTCTCGATAAAAGTCTGTATCCCGGTAATTTCGATAAAGCATTTGAAAAATTAAGCATGCAGTTTTTGATTAGAAATAATAACCTCAGACAGGTAGAGCTTTTGCAAACAGAAAACATTCAGCTTAAAGAGCAAGTAGAGCAACTGAATAAAAGAAACAGCGAGCTTCTTTCGCAGATTCAGAAGATCGAATATTCCGGCAAGAAGGAGAACACAAGAATTGTAGAACTGCAAACGCTTGTTGCAGATTTAAAAAGATCATTGAAAAAACGTGACGATCTTATTGTAAGCATTGTTGACAGCTTAATGCCGCAGCTAATGAAAAATAATGCTTCGTTTACTTCTAAAGAGAAAAACGAACTGTACCTGCAGGCAGAGAAGAATAATGTCCTGAGTAATATAAAAAAGTCGCTGAGAGATAATATTACCTTTTTAGAGGTAACATCACTGCAACCGGCAGACTTAAACGAAGTGAAAAACCAGCAGGAAGATTTTGCAGAATTCTGGCAGGATGCAGGCGTGAAGCTCGTTGATATTTATGCCGGGAATAGAAAGAAAGCACAGGAAATTGCTGAGATAGACTCGCTCTTTACCGGTTGGCAAAATGCGGTGGACACGGAAGCCTGGAATTCCATCAGGGAAGAGTTTGCTTCAAACGGAATATTGCTTATCGAATTTACTAACGGTGAAGATTTTACAAAAGTGGTTACGAATTTTATCGAAGAAGAAATCAAAAATATCGGCTCGAAAAGCAAAGAAAGTTCCGAAAAAATGTTTGAGGTTTTTACCGACAGTACATGGTATAAAACCATTAAACCAAATTGGATACCCTTCTTAATTAAAAACGAAATGCTTTCGGCTGAGCAGGAAACTTTTATAGAAGATAAAATTGCCGATTGGGAAAATAAGCTTACTCCCGCTTCTTTTGCATGGATTTATATCCTGGTAATTGCTTTGGTGGTGGTTTTTATTATTGTAATTTTCCTCAAAAGAAAAAAAGGAATGACTTCAATCAGTGATTTAAGGAATAAACCCGATTGATATTTAGGTGCTGTATATAAAGTAGCTTTTACCAAAATGTCATTCCCACTGCCTGTCCCGATTTATTGGGAAAATTGGAATCCGAAGCATAATTAAAGTTTTAGATTCCCTTTTTCAAGGGAATGACAAAATAATCCTAACTTTTTAGACAGCCCCATTTTTTTGTAAGGCACAACTAATAAACGGCTTCAGCCACATTACGATGCTTGATGGGGCTAAAGCCCAAATTGTGTTGTGGCGATTAAGTTATCCGTTCGCTAAAGCGAAACGGGAATTGATGGAATGTGGTTGCCTAAATATGTTGACCTAAAAAGACGAGCAAGGAGGTCAAATGGCAACGATAAAATCATATAAAAAGGCAGTAAGTGGGGAAAAATATAATCGTTATTTTAGTGAGGAGTTAAAGAAAAAAATAGTAGATGAAATTGATCGAAAGTTATCAACAATAACCGA
>BDSV01000159.1 GCA_002898075.1 bacterium BMS3Abin03 | reverse complement strand
GTATGAAGAGATTAACCAAAACGGGCTAACAGTTATAGGGGAAACTCCACCATTTAAACTATGTACAGAAGATAAACCCGTTGAGGCAAATACCATTAAGAGAAAAGCAATTGCTGAAATAACCATTCCCCAGCCAATTTTACCTGGTGATGACGGCTCTTTTTTAAATTTATTAAGTGCAGCAAAAAATCCAACAATTAGCGGAGTAAGTAATACTATAAACATAGGATTAAAAGACTGAAATTGTTCTGCAGCTATTTCATTATTTGCAGGGAAAGAAGATAATCTATAAATCAATAAAATAATACCTCCAAGCAAAAACGCTCCTCCGATTGCTCTTGCTTTTGTGCTGCTTTTTGGAATAATCGTTACAGCACCACCAAGAAGTATTGCAATTATTGCATGTAAACCAAGTATATCAAATAAAACATAGGTAAACTTATCTACAATGCTGTAAGTATAGTTTTTAGCGAAAAGTGTCAATGCTGCACCATTTTGCATAAATGACATCCAAAAGAATATTACTATTGCAAAAACCGTTAATAATGCAATAACTCTTTCTTTTTCTTGCTTTTTAGTTAGAACAATATCTTTTTCATCATTAGGTTTATGTTTCGATGTGTAGTCAGCTTCTTTATAGTATTTTCTAAAAATAGTAAAGATTAAAAAAGAAATTATCATTCCTGCAGCGGCAATACCGAAAGCTGCATTATAGCCCTCTGCAAGAGTTACATGATAGTTAGTCATCAAAAAATCTTTTATTCCTTTTGCGGCTTGAGGAGCATAAAATGCGCCGATATTAATTCCCATATAAAAAATATTAAACCCGGCATCTTTCAGTGAACCGCTTTTATGAGAATATAAATTTCCAACCAATACAGAAATGTTCGCTTTGAATAGACCGTTACCTATCGCAACAACTCCAAGAGCCATAAATAGAAATGTAGGAACATCTGAAGGGATTGCCATTAAAGCATAACCAACAGCCATTACTATTGCACCTGAAATTATAGTTTTGCTATAACCTAAATAGTTATCAGCAATCCAGCCACCAATTATTGGGGTAAAATAAACAGCCGCCAAAAATATTCCATAAACGTTAGTTACCTGTGTTGTATCCCAATGGAAATTCTCACCCAGGTAAAGAACAAAAATCGATAACATTGTATAAAAACCGAATCTTTCCCACATTTCGGTAAAGAATAGTACGTAAAGCCCTTTAGGGTGTTGTTTAAACATCAATAAACCTCGACAATTAGTTTATGATTAATCTTAATTCTTTATCGTGAAGATTAAAGAAATGTAATTTTATCTAAAGAAAAAATAATTTCTGTTCTGAAGCAACAAGCAAATATATATCATTTGGCTTTTATTTCATAACAATTAAGTAATCGTTGGAGTATTCAGCAAAGTGTAAAATACCCGGTTAATGTTTGTTGTATAACTTCGGTCGTATTGATATATTTGAATCAATGAAAAAAATATTCAAAAGCTTAATACTTAGACGGATTATTTACTTTTTTGCAGCGATGATATTATTGGTCATTCTGTTTAATAATCTGATTATTCCCTGGTATGTTAGTTCACCTGAGACAACCGTTCCCAATATAATTGGAATGCAAGATACCGAAGCTATTGAATTGTTAACCAAGGCGGGCTTCAGACCAACTGTTATCGACACAATCTACAGCGAAGCATTTACTGCAGGCACAGTAATTCTGCAAAAACCTCAGGCAGGCAAAGTTGTAAAAATCGGAAGAACAATCTATCTGTTTGTAAGCAGCGGGGAACAGGTGGTAAGCGTTCCGCAATTGATCGGTAAAACCGTGTTGGATGCAAAATTTGCCCTGGAGAGAATCGGGCTTAAATTAGGCAGGGTAGAGCAGCTTCCATCCAATAAACCCGAAGAGATGATTATTAATCAGCAATATGCAGAAGGTACGCCGTTAAGAAAAGGTGAATCTGTAAAGGTTACTGTAAGTGCGGGAAGAGGTGGAGGAACAATTACTGTTCCCGATTTGATTGGACTATCGCTCACTCAAGCGGAAAGTATTTTAGAAGAAAGCTCGCTTACAATCGGAAAAGTAAATTATCAAAAATCGGCTACGCTTTTACCTAACACGGTGCTGGATCAATATCCAAGCAGCGGAAACAAATTAAACCCGGGTGGTTCTGTAGACCTGTTTGTTACCAAATCCAATGAACCTATTCAAAAGGAAGAATGATGGCAATCTTAGCTCCTTCAATATTATCAGCAGACTTTATGAACATTTCGCAGCAAATAAGATTAGTTGAAATCGGAGGTGCGGATTGGATACATTGCGATGTGATGGACGGACATTTTGTACCTAACATTACTTTCGGACCTGTCGTTGTTCAGGCGGTGCGTAAAACAACTAAACTTCCTATCGACGTTCACTTGATGATTGAAAAACCGGATTTATATTTGGAAGATTTTATAAATGCCGGAGCTAATTATGTTTCCGTGCATTTTGAGGAAGTAGTTCATCTTAACAGAACTGTTAACAGAATTAAAGAATTGGGAGCAAAAGCAGGTGTTGTTATAAACCCGGCAACTCCCGTTAAAGCGCTTGGGGATATTGCAGAGTATGTGGATTTAATTTTAATTATGACGGTAAATCCCGGATTTGGAGGACAAAAATTTATTTCTAATTCTTTAAGAAGAATTAAGGAGGCAGTCGGGTTGAAGGAAAAACTGAATGCAGATTTCCTTATTGAAATTGACGGTGGTGTAAATGCAGAAACAGCTAAGTTAGCTTTTGATGCAGGTGCTGAAGTTTTTGTCGCAGGGTCTTCAATCTTCAAAACCGATAATATTTCCGCTGCAACTGTGGAAATTAAAAATTCAATTTCTCAATAATACAGGGAAATATTTTTATGAATTTATCAATAAAATATTAAGCCGCCGGGTGTTTGTTTTCTATATTGAAATGGAATAGTGTACAATGATAGCTCAAATTATAAATCTTTCGCCAAAAGACGTATTTAAATATTACGCTTTGAAATATGGAATTTCCGAAGGAAGTTATTCGTATGGCAGGTTCGGGCTGGAGATAAGGCAATTATTCCCCGACCTGGCTGAAAGTCTTTCTAATGAAATTTCGAAAAAGGGATGGAAGGTATTCAGCTTTAAAGACGCGGATGAAAAAATAAGTTTGCTGTTAATAGGATCCATCAGAAGATTTAAAGCGATTGCAGAAGGGATTACAAAGGACTCTCTGAGAGCATACGCAATAAAGCTTTTTAATATTATAAATTTCTTTGAAACTTATGAGCTAACTTCTTACAATATAAATAATAAGCACTTTGAGTTTAACCAAGCTTATATTATGGGCATTTTAAATGTAACCCCGGATTCTTTCTCAGACGGCGGCAAATATTTTAGTATTTCAAAAGCAATTGAAGGAGCATTGAGAATGATCGACCGGGGTGCCGATATTATCGACATCGGTGGTGAATCTACCAGACCGGGAGCAGAAGAAATTGACGAAGAAACAGAAATTAAACGTGTGCTCCCTGTAATAAAAGAGGTAATACAATTGAGACCCGATGCCGTATTATCGATAGATACCAGAAAAAAAGCCGTTGCTGATATTGCTCTGAAAGAAGGAGCGGCTATTGTAAACGATATTAGCGGTTTCTCACACGATACGGAAATAATCGAATCTATTGCCAACCATAATGCGACTGTTGTTATTATGCATATGAAAGGAACACCGAAGAATATGCAGAATCATCCGGAGTATGATAATGTTGTAGAAGAAGTTTATGATTTTCTTTTCTCACAGAGCAGGAAAGCAGCAAAAGCCGGGATCAATAATATATTTATCGATCCGGGAATTGGATTTGGGAAAAGACCGGAAGATAATTATGATCTTTTAAGGCGGCTTGATGATTTCAAATCACTTTCTTATCCTATACTGCTTGGAGTATCACGTAAATCATTTATCGGTAAAGCACTTAATCTTGAAGTTGATGAAAGGGATATTCCAACGTCAATGATAGAATCCTATTCATTAAGTAAAGGAGCCAGAGTTCTAAGAACACATAATGTTAGTTACGGAATAAAACTTCGTGAGGTCTTTAATAAGATTAATAATGCAGCAATTGAATGATTGAACTGTTCAAAATAGGATTCCTTACAATTACTCTCAGTGATATTCTGGACATTATAATTGTAACGTTTATTGTTTACAAATTATACACGCTTTTGCGCGGTACTATTGCTGCCCAAATCTTTGTAGGACTTTTAATAATCATAATTATCTCGTTCGTTGCCCAGGCAATTAATTTAAGAGCGGTTAGCTGGATATTAAAATTAATTACAGATATATGGGTTATTGCGTTTATTATTCTGTTCCAACCTGAGATACGCAGACTACTTGTTATGCTTGCAAGAAACCCGGTCTTTCGAATTTTTACAAAATCTGAATCACCCGAGGAAGCGGAGGTAATTGCCGACGCGGCGTTTGAGCTTTCACAGCAGCAGCATGGTGCCTTGATGGTAATTATCAGATCAACAGGAATCAGGGGATACACCGAAACAGGTGAAATACTAAACGCAAAATTGACGAAGGATCTTCTAACATCAATATTTTTTCCGCGCTCACCGCTGCACGACGGGGCGGTGATTATTAAAAACAATATAATCGAAGCAGCAAGATGCACTTTGCCGCTTTCAATCACTACGAAAGTTGACGGCGAATCTTTAGGAATGAGGCATCGTGCCGGATTAGGCATAAGTGAGCAGGCAGATGTTATTAGTGTTATAGTTTCTGAAGAAACCGGCGGAATTTCTGTTGCTGAAAACGGTAAACTTTTTAGCGGATTATCTAAAGACGGACTCAAGAAAAAATTGCAGTCTGCATTTACTACCCCAACTGTTAAAGGATGGAAGTATATAATTGAACAGATCAGAAGAGAAAAATAGAGTAGCTGCAATTATTCCATTTTATAATGAATGTGAAACTATTGGCATTGTAATAAATAATACTTTGCAATACGTTGATATGGTAATTGCAGTTAACGATGGTTCGACCGATAGCTTTGAAGAGTTAATACCAAAATCGGGAAAAGTTAAATTGATAACTCTAAACAAAAATTATGGAAAAGGTTATGCACTAAGAGCAGGATTTCAGAAGGCGCTCGAGGAAGAATTTACACATGTCGTAACGCTGGATGCAGATTTACAGCATAACCCGGATGAAATAAAAAAACTTTTCTCATCGATCGATAAGTATGATTTAGTAATCGGAAACCGGTTGAATAACTTAACATCTATGCCGCTCAGCAGAAAAATAAGCAACAAACTAACGTCATTTTTTTTAACGATTAAAACCGGGCAACAAATTCTTGACAGCCAATGCGGATTTAGAGCTTACCGCACCGAAGTGTTGAAAAATATTCAAACAAAAGAAAACGGCTATGAAGCGGAAACCGAGATGATACTACTGGCGGCGAAGAAAGGATATAAAATCGGCTTTGCGGGTGTATCCACTATTTATGCAGCGGAGAAGAGTAAAATGACCCCTGTTAAAACTACAATCGGCTTTATTAAACTCCTTTTAAATTAAATGACGATGGCAAAACCGAAGAAATGGGAAATAAGTGATATTAAGAAACGTGCCACAGTTTGCAGTGCGGCAAAAATTATTCTTAGGATAAGACTGGATTTCCTTGTGAAAGCTATTGAAATATATTTTGAAAATAAAAACATGGAAAATCTGCATAATGTACGAATTGCGTTGAGACGGGTTCGGTATAATATGGAATTATTTATTGTCTGTTTTGAAAGAAAATTATTTTTAAGATTTTATAAGAAGATTGAAAATCTTCAGAATCATTCCGGCTTTGTACGGGATTTAGATATGTTCAAAAAAAATATGAATGAATTAATAACAAATGAAAATGTGAGAATCAGCAAAACAATTTTCAGCAAGGTTGATAAAAAAAGAAAAAATCTGGAAAATTCACTTGAACTGGTACTTATGAAATTCCTGCTAAGTAAATCACTAAAGGAATTCTATAAACAAATTACTTAAACAAAGGAGGTAATTATGAAACTAAAATATTTTTCGCACTCGGCATTTCAGATTACCACAAACAGCGGCAAAATAATATTGATCGATCCTTTTCTTTCCGGTAGTCCGAATTCACCGGCAAAACCCGAGGATGTGGATGCTGATTTTATAGTTCTCACACATGCACACGGAGATCATTTGGGCGATGCATTCAGTATTGCCGATAGATGTAACCCGTTATTTATTTGTGTCGATGAACTTGCAAAGTACTGTAAATCGAAAGGGTATAATGCTCATAATATGCATATCGGCGGCGGATATAATTTTGAATTCGGACGATTGAAATTTACGATTGCACACCATGGCTCGATGACACCCGATAACATTTATGCCGGGGAACCTGCCGGTGTTATTATTTCGGCAGACGGAAAAAATATTTATCATACAGGCGATACAGGATTATTTTACGATATGAAACTTATCGGTGAAATGACCAAGATCGATTATATGCTACTGTGCATAGGGGATAATTTTACTATGGGCATTACAGATGCTGTTAAAGCGGTGGAGCTTACAAACCCGAAAGTAGCCATACCAATGCATTACAATACATTTCCTGTTATTGAAGCTGATCCGAATGAATTTAAACAAAAGGTCGAGGCGAAGGGCTTCAATTGCAGGGTAATGAATTACGGCGAAGAAATCGATCTTTAATAAAGCAGATATATTTTATTTTAATGTCTGTCCAAAATAAATTGACGATACTTACAGTGTGAAAAAAAATGGATTACGGGTAATAATAATTACTATAGCTATAAGAAAAATTCATCCCCCTTTAATTCCGGGGCTGTCTAAAAAGTAAAATTTCTTTGTGGTTCTTGGAGTCTTCGGATACTCGTAGCAAATAAAAGTTTGTTTATTAAGTAAATTCTATCAATTAGCCACAAAGTTTCGAAGGCACAAAGGTTCACAAAGCACTTTTTAAATAGCTCCGGAGAGGGGTTTGAGTTCTTTAATTTGGTAAAATGTTTAATTTAATATTAGCTGATAAATTTTTATCCAAACAAAAAAATAATTTGGACAGCATTGTCAGAAATAAAACTGTTTGAGGCAACAGTGATAATTTTCTATGAATAAAAAGACGGAAGTAGTATTTTAATAACTCTTCTTAATGAGATTTATTTTTTTTGATTTTATGAGCAAGATTATTTCCATAGCGAACCAGAAAGGTGGGGTGGGTAAAACCACAACGGCAATCAATGTTTCATCGCTTGTAGCGGCTGCAGAGAAACGAACGCTTTTAGTCGATATTGATCCGCAGGCAAACTCTTCATCGGGTCTGAGCATAACTAACCACAATCCGTCTGTTTACGAAGTGCTTATCGGTAAGGAAGACGCAACCGATATTATCATTGATTCATATATGCCTTACCTCGATTTGCTTCCTTCAAGTATTAATTTAGTTGGTGCCGAAGTAGAAATAGTAGATGTTGAAAGAAGAGAGTTTATGCTGCGTGATGCAATTGCCGGAATAAAAGATAAGTACGATTACATTTTTATCGATTGTCCGCCGTCGCTCGGTCTTCTAACATTAAATTCACTTGCTGCTTCCGATTCCGTTTTAATTCCTGTTCAGTGTGAATATTTTGCATTGGAAGGATTGGGGCAATTACTAAATACAATTAATATTGTAAAACAGCATTATAACCCAAAGTTATCTATCGAGGGAGTTCTGCTGACGATGTTCGATACGAGATTAAGACTATCGCACCAGGTAGCCGAAGAGGTTAGAAAATATTTTGGCGATAAAGTTTATGAAACTGTTATCAACAGGAATGTGAGAATTTCGGAGGCACCGAGCTACGGTAAACCGATCATACTTTATGATGCAATTTCAACCGGTGCAAAAAATTATATGGCATTTACTAACGAATTATTAGAGCGAAACAACAACAAGGTTAAATCTTAATAACAATGGCTAGAGTTAAACCGGGATTGGGAAGAGGACTTGATGCATTAATCAAGCCCCAGGATTACGTGAAAAACGAAAACGAAGGTGAAGATTTTAAAAACCTTCGTGATGACGACGGCAAGCAGGTTGATATACTCGCTAAAATATCGGTAGATTTTATTTCTCGGAATCCCTACCAGCCCCGCACAAGTTTTAATCCCGAAGCGATGGAAGAGTTAAAAAGATCAATACTTTCCAACGGACTTATACAGCCCATTACCGTGCGCCGAACTCCCGATCACATGTACCAGTTGATTTCCGGCGAAAGAAGACTTAAAGCTTGTAAGGAAATCGGCTACAAGGAAATTCCTGCTTATATTATAAAAGTTGAATCGGAAGAGCTTATGCTTGCCCTGGCTCTCATAGAAAATATTCAGCGCGAAAAATTAAACCCGATTGAAATTGGTATGGCGTTCAGAAGACTGATGGATGAATGTCATCTTACACAGGAGCAGATTGCCGAGAAAGTCGGGAAGGACAGAACAACAATAGCAAATTCAATTCGTTTGCTAAAGCTGCCGCAGAAAGTTCAGGATAGTCTGGTTACCGGAGAAATAACCTCGGGGCATGCACGTGCATTAATTAATTTACCTAATAAAAACGCCCAGCTAACAATCCTTAAAAAAATATTGAGTAAAAATCTTTCAGTTAGAAAAGTTGAAAAAATGGTAAGAGATTTTTCTTTAACTGAAAAAATGCGTGACGGTAAAAAACATTTTCAGATTAGCCGGAAGAATCTCGCGGCAACGGCCGACTTAAAAGATGTTGAAGATAAATTAAGAAAAATATTCGGAACAAAAGTCTCCTGCAGGCAAAAGAAAGACGGGAGCGGAGAAATTATTATTGAATTTTATTCTGCGGTAGAACTTGAAAGATTATTTGAATTGTTTGAGATCATTGATAAAAATTATAATTAAGCCGGTAATCATTATAGTATTCACTTCGCTGCTTTTACCGGCTCAGCAAAATAGCGGTACGGATACTTTAATTGTTGCCGATACCGAAACCTTTCAGATGCAAAAATCACCATGGGGTGCTGTCGGCAGAAGCGCAGTAATTCCCGGTTGGGGTCAGTTTTATAACGAGGACTATTTGCACATCCCGGTTATTTGGGGATTGCTGGGTTGGTTTGGTTATCAATGGGTTTTGAATAATGATAATTATAAGATTTATCGCGATAGTTTCATAAAAACCGGCGATCTTTCTGACCAGAGTCTGAGATATTCCTATCGCGATCAAAGAGATAAATTTGCAATCTATTTTGTTATAACCTATCTGCTTAATTTAGTTGATGCTTACGTCGGTGCTCATATGTTCGACTTTTCGGTAGAAGAAGATTATATTTCTCACGCACCGAGATTAAAAATTTTCTATCGTTTCTGATTTAACAATGTTATGTTATGTACATGAAAAACTCGATTAAATGTAAGAGTTGTTCGGCAGAAAATCCTTCCTATGAATATATCTGCGGCAATTGCGGTTCATATATAAGGGAAAGGGTTTATAATATTGACCTCTGGCAGACAATCGCCAGATTAATTGATAGTCCTGCAGAAGCATTCAGGAAAATAGTATATGCCGAGCATAAAAATTTCATCTTCTTTATTATAATTATTTTAGCTGCTAAATTTTTAATCGATGTTCGTTTCATTGCAGTTGTTAGTATCGGAGAATTTAATCCCGGTACTGCGGTTGTTGTCAGCTATATCATTGTACTTACTGTATCTATAATTTATTTAGCACTCTATTCGTATATCTTCAAAGTTGTTCACAGTGAGTTTGGAATTGATACGAGGTTCAGGGATAACTTTACTTTAATAATTTATGCATTACTTCCTAACGTTTTTGCTCTCGTTTTGCTTTTTCCTTTAGAGATGGAAGTGTTCGGAAAGTATTTATTCTCGTCAAATCCTTCGCCGTTCGTTATTAAAAGTACAATTGCATATACTTTTTTGGCAGCAGAAATATTAATCAAATTATGGTCGATTGTTCTGATTTATAAGGCGTTTAAAACTCAAACTGCAGATGCACTTCCGGCTATTGCCGATACAATAATCTTTGTTTTCTTCATGGGATTGATCCAGTATTATTTATCAATAATAATTTTTACAATTTAAAAATATGAGTGATGATTTTTTAACCCGGGAAAAACAATTCTTCTTAAATACTTATGATAGGATACCTTTGAATTTTTCCTATGGCGAAGGAGTGCATTTAATAACTGAAAACGGAACAAAGTATCTCGATTTTTTCAGCGGGCTTGCTGTAAATGCTCTCGGTTATAACCATCCGGCGATAAACAATGCAATTAAAAAACAGATTGAAAGATTTATACATCTTTCCAATTATTTTGTCGCGGATGTTCAGATAATGTTTGCTCAAAAAATAGCCGGGATTTCCGGTATGTCTAAGGTTTTTCTTACGAACAGCGGAACGGAAGCAGTTGAAGCTGCCGTTAAATTAATTAGAAAAATTAAAGGACCGGATAAAACTATATTTTCTCTCTCACATTCATTCCACGGCAGAACTTACGGTGCGCTCAGCTTAACCGATCGCGGAAAATATAAAGCCGGTTTCCAGCCATTGCCGCCGAACACGGATATAATAATTTTTAATGATATTAATGATCTGCAGAAAAAGATTACTTCTAATACAGCAGCCGTGTTTATTGAATTTATCCAGGGAGAAGGAGGTATTAATGAAGCATCGAAAGACTTCATTAATAAATTATTCGAATTGAAAGATCATATTGGTTTTGCAATTGCTGCCGATGAAATTCAAACCGGGATAGGAAGAACCGGGGAGCCATTTGCATTTAATCACTATAACGTTGAACCGGATATTCTATTAGTTGCAAAGTCAGTCGGCGGTGGATTACCGCTCGGTGCAATTTTAACGAAAAGGGAGTACGATAACGCATTTACACCCGGATCGCATGGTTCTACGTTCGGCGGAAACCCTGTAAGCTGCGCTGCCGGTTTAGCGGTTCTTAATGAAATATTTGAAACTGATTTATTGAGTAATGTTAATCGGAACGGGAAGTACTTTATCAATCAATTAAAAGAAATTCAAAAAATGTTCCCGGAATATATTAAAGATGTTAGGGGAAAAGGTTTTATGATAGGAGTTGAGTTAAGCCGGGATTGCAGCACCGTAGTAACGGAATTGAGGAAAAGAAATGTTCTTGCCAATTGTACAAATGAATGTGTGCTTAGAATACTTCCTCCTTTAATTGCAACTAAAACCGATATTGATTTCTTTTTATATAATTTTCATGAAACACTTAAAACATTATGAACAATGAATTAAATACCGATGTGCTGATTATCGGCAGCGGCATTGCCGGACTCTTTTCAGCACTTAAAATAGCAGAGTTTACAAATGTGATTGTAGTAACAAAAAAGGACGAAACGGATTCCAGTACAAACTATGCGCAGGGCGGTATCGCTTCTGTGCTCGGTAACTACGATTCTTATGAGAGCCATATTCAGGATACACTTATAGCGGGAGCAGGATTATGTGATCCCAAAGCAGTTGAAATAATGGTTAAAGAAGGACCTGAGAGAATAAAAGATTTAATAAAAATCGGTACCAAGTTCACACTAAATAAAAACGGCAATTATGATTTAGCCCGTGAAGGAGGACATTCTGTTGCAAGAATAGTTCACGCTAAAGATTTAACAGGAAAGGAGGTAGAAAGAGCATTAATTCAAGAAGTTAATTCACATAAAAATATAGAAGTTAAAGAAGATTACTTCGCAATCGATCTAATAACAGAGCACAATGTTAATCTCTTGAAAGATTCACAATTAGATAACCGGAATTGTTGGGGTGCCTATGTTCTAAATAACAACAGCAATGCGGTTATAAAAATTTCGGCTAAAGCTACCGTACTTGCAACAGGAGGGCTGGGACAGGTTTATTTGCATACAACAAATCCGGGAATAGCTACCGGGGATGGCTTTTCCATGGCATACAGAGCGGGAGCACGGATGGCAAATATGGAATTTATACAATTTCATCCTACGGCTTTATTTCAGCCGAATAAAACAAACGGTAATAAGGAGCGGACTTTTCTTATTTCCGAAGCAGTCAGGGGCTTCGGAGGGAAGCTTAAAACGATAAACGGCGAATATTTTATGGCTAAATATGATGAACGAAAAGATTTGGCTCCGCGTGATATTGTAGCACGTGCAATTGATAATGAATTGAAGAAAAGCGGTGATGAATATGTTTTGCTGGATATCACTCATAAATCTGCAAAAGAAATCGTGGATCACTTTCCAAATATTTATAATACATGTTTAAGTAAAGGAATTGATATTACAAAAGAACCTATTCCCGTTGTTCCTGCCGCACATTACGCTTGCGGTGGTGTTATGATAAATGAATTCTCCGCTACAAATATTAAAGGTTTATTTGCCTGCGGCGAAGTAACGATGACCGGAGTTCATGGCGCCAACCGGCTGGCTAGTAATTCATTGCTCGAGGCGCTTGTTTATGCAAACAGGGCTGCAATTGGTATAAAGGATTTTATGAAAAATAACGTTATTAAAATACCTGAGATTCCTTCGTGGGATGATTCCGGTACACTTACAGCCGATGAAAAAATATTAATTACACATAACTTCAAGGAAGTTAAACAAACTATGTGGGATTACGTTGGAATAGTTAGAAGCAACATGAGGTTGGAAAGGGCTGCAAAACGAATTCATACTATTTTTGAGGAAATGGAGGAATTCTATAAGAGAACAAAGGTATTTGTAGAAATACTTGAACTTAGAAACCTGATTGCCGCAGCTCATATTATAATAAAATCGGCGCGTATGCGTAAGGAGAGCAGGGGATTACATTATACGATTGATTACCCGGAAACCGATAATATTAATCCGCCGCAAAACACAATTATCCAAAATAAAAATCCTTAATGCTTAAGTAAATATTGTAAAAACCCGCACTGCGGAAGGTAAAAACCAAACGGCTGCAACCCACCCCTAAATCCCCTCCAAGGAGGGGACTTTTTGGTTTTGATGATATTACTCTTTCAACTTCCATTAATACACGATTTCGATTGGGTAAAAAGAAGAAGATTACTGCGATGTGCTTTTCAGATAATATGCAATTGCACCGTACCTGATTCCCCTCGAACTAACTATTACTTCAGATAAACTAAGTAATTCCATTATTTGTAATAGAATAAATGCGCCGGCTAAAATAATGTCTTCCCGCCCATGCATTATTTCGCCAAACGTTTCTTTTATTTCGGGCGGAGTCATATTTACTAATTTTCCCGTAAGTATTTTTAATGCTTCGTAGTTTATTGTACTTCCTTCAATTTTTCCCTCATCAAAATGTTTGATGTTCTGTATCATACAGGAAATAGTTGTCGGCGTACCGGCTATGGCTATTGATCTTTCGGGAGAAAGCTTATTTTTTATTTCGCTAAAGGTTAAGTTTAAAAACCTGTTGAGATTTTCAATATCATCTTTTATGGGCGGCGTGTTAATCAAGAAATATTCTGTTGCGCTTACAGAACCTGTTTGAAAACTTTTCCTGTATTCGATACTATTTTCATTTCCCAAAATAAGTTCGGTACTTCCGCCGCCGATATCTATTACCAAACTAATAACATCGTTACTTTCAAAAGCTGAAAGCGCACCGAGAAAAGCATACTCTGCTTCTTCCTCGCCGGAAATAATATTAATATCGTATCCGAATTTAGATTTAACTATTTGAACTATTTCTTTCGAATTTGCAGCTAACCTGAATGCATTAGTTGCAGTCAATATTATTTTATCAACCCGGTAAAATTCAATTATCTTTTTATACCCGGTAAGTATTTCGATAAGCCGCTCGATTTTTTCGCCGGAAATTTTACCCCCCGGTTTTAATCCCTTTCCTAACCGCGGCATCCGGTATTCATTTAGGATGGGAATTATTTTATTGTTATACTGCTCCACCTTTGCAATTAGAAGCAATATTGTATTTGAACCTATATCGATCGAGGCAATAGTCATTATTTTTTTTTAATTTTAATTTAATTATTTAAAATATCATAATGAAAGAAGAAAATACACTAACTAAAATATTTGCATACCTGTCAATTTTATCGGGTGCGGTTTGGCTCGGAGCTTATATTACAAGACTGATGGTAAGCTATCAATTGTTTAATATTGATATGAACTTTATTAATTATGTAAATAAACAGAACATTGAAGGGATAATGAGAACGATTGCTCCCACAGTAAATATAACATTTGTATCATATATAATATTTATAGTTGTATTTACGCTCTTTTTAATCACGACTAATTTAAAACTAAAGAGAAACGGGTGGCTGTTTATAATTGCAATTATTGTGTACTTTACATTGCCTTTTGAAGTATATCTTTTGAGCTTCGATTATAAAATTATTTCGGATATTTATTTTTCTGATGCGGCAAACTTTAACAAGGTTCTCGATTTAATTAAAGAGCAGTTGCATACGTTCAGCGGTTTTCCTCTAATCATTTTATTCGGTTATTTTGCCGCCGTTTATTTTTTATTATTTAAACCCCTTACAACTAAAGATGACAAATAACAAATGAAGATAAAAGAGAAAGAGTTCGAGGAAATACTCCAGGATCTTAAAGCTCTCGCAGGTCAGTTAGGTGCCACCGTAAGATTTGAAAAAGGGGATTTCAAAGGGGGATACTGCATCTTGAATGAAAATAAGGTGATTGTAATTAACAAGTTGGCAAACCTTCAGCGGAAGGTTATGATTTTATCTGCCGCTCTTAAAGAGCTTGGAGTTGATAAAATATATCTTACTCCGAAAATGAGAGAAGTAATTGATGAAATGGCTGAAGTAAAGTGAGAATCCTAATTATTAACGGTCCCAATCTAAATCTTTTGGGTCAAAGAGATAAGCTGCATTATGGTGAGTTATCGCTCAAAGGTATTGAGCAGTCGATTAAGGAGCAATTTCCTTCTCACGGGTTTACTTTTTTCCAGAGTAATGATGAAGGAAAAATCATCGACGAGATTCAATCTGCCGAAGGTGAATTTGACGCTTTAATAATTAACCCTGGCGGATATGCTCATTCTTCGGTGGCAATAAGAGATGCATTGGAAATTTTAAATATCACAAAAATTGAAGTGCATCTTTCAAACTTAGCTGGAAGAGAGAACTTCAGGCAGAATCTTATCACCGCTTCAGCTTGTGACGGCTATATTTCCGGTTTCAGGGAAAAAAGTTATTGGGCAGCAATTTATTTGGCAGAAAAAAAAATCCATACAAAATAATAAATCATATTTGCTTATTTTCCCCCTGCCTTCGATTAGTAATTCGATAAACAGTTTGAAGATTATCGGCAAGTTCCGGTAGAAGTATTTACTTCCGATATCCCTGCTATTCGTTTCCTTCAAAAGAGATTATTCATTTTGGTTAAAGCTATTATTTATTTAACATCTTAATCTTGCTATTAAAGAATTGATTGGTTATTTTATGGTATAAATTACATTAAAGTGTCATGAAAGACCTTTCAATAAAAAAATTATATTATTCTATTAGTGAAGTAAGCAAAATCACTAATATTGAGCAGTACGTTCTTAGATACTGGGAAACTGAATTCGAGCAGCTTAAACCACAAAAAAACCGGGCAGGGAACAGGATATATACAAATAAAGATATCCAGCTAATTTTATACATAAAAGAATTGCTGCGTGAAAAAAAATACACTATTGAAGGAGCAATGAAAATCCTGGAAGAATACTCACAAACCAAATCTGTTTCAACGGGAACAGCATCTAAACAACAGGCAATTGAGCAGAAAGAAATTTTAGAAGAAGAAAAAAATAAATCATCACTGCATAAAGACCTTGCAGAATTAAAAAGTATTTTGGAATTTATAGTATCAAAATTATAAACCATCGGAAGGTGTCTCAGTCCGTTA
>BDSV01000158.1 GCA_002898075.1 bacterium BMS3Abin03 | reverse complement strand
CAACCGCACCATAGCCAAACCGTTGGGCGCAACCTAAAAAAGATACTTTCAAAGTAATAAACAAATAATAAAAAGGCATATTGTGGACAGAGACAATTACCAAAACAGTATATTGAAATTTGGATTTTATTCATCTCTATCATTAGTATTTTTAACAATAATTACATTTGGATTTGCAATGATTGCTATACCCCCAGCAGGACCTTACTGCCCAGGTGATTGCATGAGTTATCCATACCCTGATATTCTATCATATTACCCGAGAGATTACTACTGGATGTATCTTGCAATTTCCCAATTATTTGCATATATAATTTTTATTGTCTCAAATCATTTTATTGCTCCACATGAAAAGAAATTATTTAGTTTTATCAGTATTGCTTTTACTCTAATTACTGCAACAGTTTTACTAATTGCCTATTTTACTCAATTTTCAGTAGTTCCTATAAGTATGATGAAAGGTGAAACGGAAGGAATTGCATTAATTACACAATATAATGGACACGGAATATTTATTGCCATGGAAGAATTAGGATATATTACAATGAGTATTTCGTTCTTGTTTTTAGCCCCAATATTCTCTATGAAAAAACGTTTAGAAAAATCTATTCGTTTGACACTTATGATACCATTCTTATTAACTATTCTTTCATTTGTTTTATATTCTATTAAGTTTGGTATAGATAGAGATTATCGATTTGAAGTCGCTACAATTACTATCAATTGGTTAGTGACCATAACCGTAGGGATTTTAATAAGTATATTCATAAAACGTAGAATGAAAGGATAAAATAAAGGCAGCACCAAACAATGTATATAAAAAATAAGCGAGATAGTGATAATATCAATGTTTGTAGCCCGTTTGAATTTTCTTGTAAGTTGAAAGTTTTGTGCTTCGAAATTGCTTACTTTTCATAGCCAAACCGTTGGCGTAATTGAACGAAGAATGTAAAATGATAAAACAATTAGAATTATTTAAGACAGAAAAAAGAGAACATCATAAAGCAGATACATATACCGGTATCTACACAATGCATAAGTATTGGTCAAAAAAACCTTACAATATTATACGATAACTTTATTGAAAAATATTCAAACAAAAATGATATTGTGATAGACCTTTTTTGTGACTCTGGAATTTCTGTTATTGAAAGCATAATACTGGAAAGAAAAGCTGTTGGAATTGATATTAATCCGGCAGCAATTTTTATTACAGAACAAATGTTGAAAAAAATTAATACTTATGCAACTTGCTTATTTATAATAACTGATTAAAAAGATATGGACTGTTACGAAGGAAAAAGATATGTAGCTTTCTTTGACATAATAGGTTTTAAATCTTGGATAAAAACGGATGGTTCTAAAAAGGTGTTCGAGTATGTAAAAGGTTATCTTGATATGATGATTAAATCGTCTCTTCCGGAAGCAACTGTCAATGCAGACATGTCAGTAAATTTTAAAATCGAGTATGTTAACTATATATATTTTTCAGACACTATTGTTTATTATACAAAAGATGACAGTTATGAATCTTTTAAATCTTTAATCATTGCAAGTAATGCATTTATGAATGTATTCATCTCCGGAGTGTCATATATGGTTCGAGGATGCATTTCTTACGGTGAATTTTATGTTGATACAGAAACAAATTCATATATTGGACAAGCACTAATTGACGCATATGAGCTTGAGGAGAGCATTAATTGGCTTGGTTTATGTTTTGACAAACCTGCTGTTGAAACCGAGAACTTTTCAAAATTTCAACATGAATACCCTCATATAATTCATAAATCTCTTGTTCCGACTTTAAAAACAAATTTATACCCTTACGCTTTAAATTGGGCTGACAATAGTAAAGATAAAAATGGTGCTATCATTCCAAAGCCATACGAAACTTATAAGAGTTTAAATGAAGGAATTAGTTTTAACGCGTATAAAAGTTTGAACAACTGTCTTGAAAGACGAACAAAAGAAATAATAGACAACCCAAAAGAGTTAGAAAAAGTAACAGAAAGAATAGAAAACACAATAAAATTTATTGAATACTGCGAAAATTATAAAAAATCACTTTAATGAAAACTGAATACATCGCCGCAATTATTTCGGGCTGCTTCACTTTAGCGGTTACTTTATTAAGTTTCTTACTTAAACAATTGTCTGACACAAAAATTTATTCGGCTGCAGGTAAAAGACGAAATCTTACAGGAAAATGGAGAGGACAAACAACACAGACTAACGGAAGAATTGCATTATTGACATCGGGGGAAATAAAGTCTCGTTCAAAATCAATTAAAGGAAGTATAATAGTGGAGTTGCAAGAAGTTAGAGTAAAAATCAAATTCAAAGGTTTTTATTTAGACGATGACCACATACTTGTAAATTATGTTTCCGAAGACTCAAATATTAAAAACTTTGGTTCACAAATATTAAGAATAAATGCTGACTGCAATAAATTAACAGGTTTGACAATTGGTTATGGTAATGTCGAGGAAGAAATAATTCAAGGAAGCATAGTATTAACTAAAACTGTATAGTAAAACTACGCCCAACAAAATGCTATACGGTAATGCCATGCCAACACAATGTGGCACTTATTATAGTCAAAAACGCTGTAGCCGATTAAACCGGCTTTTTTAAGAATTTGATTTTAAAAACAGGAAAGACTTATTTTACTGCAAAGAATTTTTTGTGCCTGAAAAAACGCCCACCGCCTATAGTGCACGGAATAAAAAAGAGTACTTATTACTTATCCGCACACAGGACATGCCTGTAACCTTAAAGGTATTTCAAGACTATTTTCAAATAACAATTCCTTATCCCGGAACAGATTTTCCGTTAATCCATCGGCTGTAATTTTCCCTTCATGTATAATAATCGTCCGCTCGCAAAGGTCAAGAGCCATATCGAGGTCATGCGTAGCAATTATTTTTGTATGCTCAAATTTCTTAAGCAGCCCAATGAGACTACGGCGAGATTTCGGGTCTAAATTGGATGTTGGCTCATCCATCACAAGGATATCGGGCGACATGGAAAGTACTGTAGCAATAGAAACAGCTCTTTTTTCTCCGCCGGAAAGCTTGTAAGGCGGGCGGTCTTTTAGCTTTAGCGCACCCACTATTTCAAGCGACCGGTTAACCCGTTCCTCTACTTCCTGTTTGGAAAATCCAAGGTTAAGCGGCCCGAACGCAACATCATCAAAAACAGTCGGCATAAATAGCTGGTCATCAGGATTCTGAAATACCATACCAACGGTACGGCGTATATTTTGTATGGTATCTTTATTGATTTGATAGTCTCCTATAAGAACTTCACCTTTGCTTGAAGAAAGATAGCCGTTAAGATGCAAAAGGAGTGTCGATTTTCCAGCACCGTTTGCTCCTACTACTGCAACCGATTCTCCGTGAGTTATTTTAAAGGAAATGTCTTTCAGTACCCTGGTGCCGTCCGGGTAAGTATAACTTAAATTTCTCGCTTCAACAATATGATGACTCATTGAAACACCTTTAAAACAGCGCTGCCCATAAGTACGGGAATATTATAAAAACGGACTGCAAGAAAAAACATTGTCCATCCGATACCATACATAATATCGACGGAATTAATCTTAGAATTCTCTAACATTTTTATTTCACCTTTATATCCCCTGGCAACCATTGCCTGGTAAATACGTTGCGCCCTGTTAAATGTCCGCAGAAATAATGAACCAGCCATCCTGCCAAATAATTTAAGATTATTCTGACGTTTATTAAAGACACGCAGTTCTTTGGCTCGTATCATTCCGGTCCCTTCTTCAATCAGAACAAAGAGATAGCGGTACAGAAAAAGTATCTGTGTAACAAATACTTCCGGCAGCCCTAATTGCCTTAGCGCCTTGCAGATTCTATACATACCTGTTACCGAAATGAGTATTAATCCCGCTTCTACGGTAAGAAAAAACCGTAATATAATTGAGATAAATGATAACCAGCCGCCGGTAATATTTAAACCGTACACATTTAAATAAGGTGTCTTGTCAAAAAAAGGATTAAATATGCCAATCATAATTGCAAACGGAGACATGAGAAGTGCTTTTTTTATCAAACTGATGACCGGTAATCCACCGATAGCTATAATTGCGGTGATATAAATGAAAAACGGAAATAACGCAATAATATCGTAACGGCTCATAGACATGACCGATAACACAAAAACAACTGTTACAAATAACTGGATACGGGCATCGATACGATGTATCCGTGAATTCCCACGCGAAAGTACATCTAAGGCATGAATTTCAAGCTTAATTGTTTCTGTTGAAATACTCATAATTCGTTCATAAAAAAAAGCTTATTGATTTTCAATCTTTTGGGGTCTTCGTTTTAGAATAATTCCTATCAATACTGCAAATATTAAAGTTAATGCTGCACCAAAGATACCGGAAACCGTAGTGCCTGCATTAATATTCGGCCATTTTTCATCCGATGTTTCAGAAATATCAGACGATTTATCCTGCTTAAAAGAATAACCCGGCAGAAAAGCAGATCTCTTTTGTATTACCGAAAGCTTTGAATGTACTCCTTTTGCCGGTGTCGTAAGCTCTCCCGTTCCGGAAGTTTTAAATATTGACCACTCCAGACCATCGGGGTGCGATGATGCAAACCAACTAAAAATTCCCCCGGTAATTGCAATCATAATTATGAAAGTAATCAGAACCTTCTTAATGGAAACTTTGCCGAAGGTTCCTCCTTTAAATGCGGCATTTATAATTTCAGGACGGGCTTTCCATATAAACATAACCAGCGCTGCGGTAGCAAGACCTTCAACAATCCCTATCCCCAAATGAATTGGCTGCATAAAAAGCATAAATTTTCCAAACGGAAGTTCTGAAATACCGGAAGAGAAGGTTTCTATTACAACACTGAATGCACCTGCCTGGAGCGCTACAACTGCAGCCACAATTGAAGCGGTTATAATTGATCTTTTCGTGGGTTTGCTTCCTGCGATTGGTTTGTATATGAATGGATATGCTAAGAATGCAGGGAAAAATCCCATATTAAATATATTGCACCCTAATGCTAGAAGTCCTCCGTCTGCAAAAAAAAGTGCCTGGACTGCTAAAACAGAAGAAATTGTAAGAAATGCAGCATAAGGTCCAAGCAAAATTGCCAGTATCAAACCGCCGCCAATATGCCCGCTTGAACCGGTTCCGGGGATTGAAAAGTTAATCATCTGTGCAGCAAATATAAAAGCACCAACAACACCCATTAATGGAATCTTCTGTTCATCCGCATCTTCCCGTACTTTTTTTGCCGAATACCCGATAAGCGCCGCTGAAGCAGCCCACATTGTGCCGCCAACTGCAGGTGAGATTAACGCATCAGCCATATGCATGGTTATATTTCCTTAGAGTTCAAAAATAAATCCTGCTTCCATCCGGTAATCTGTTTATTTTAAAACCGACAACGGAAAACTCTTTTCCATTTGTATTGTATTTACATATTCGAAAGCATAGCCGGTAACATCGAAGAGAAATTCATTACCGCAGTTAATTTGAATACCAATACTCCAAACCCTGCACTAATTATAATTTCATTCTTTGCGTTTTGCCTATCTGCTATATTGCAGCAGACAAGATTTTTTAATTCTAAAGTAAGACTGTTTAAACCTTCAAATTCCTTTCTCAATATAATCTTTATTTTCGAAGACGCATATTTGAGCCGATGCTATGTGCCGGTCTTTGATCTCAAAACTTATTAATAGATGTGAATCTGCAAAAGTAAAATCCTCAAAGAGATGAGTAAGTTTAACAGCAGCAATTAGTTTTCTCATTATCACCAGAAACCTTCTTTATATTACAGGACTAATCGTGTTACCAATATAATATACTTGCCACCTTGTGTCAATTAAAATATTATCGTAGCACATTTTAATTGCTTCACAAAAGAATAAAGATTATTTTATAAATAAATCTAAAAAGGAGTTGTGATATGGATAAATGTATTCGCTTTGGAATTTCACTTCCCGGAAAGATGCTTAAAAAGTTTGATGCCGACATTAAAAAGCGGGGATATGCCAACAGGTCGGAAGCCATTCGCGACCTTATCCGTAATCGTCTTGTTGAAACGGAATGGGAGAAAGATGACCGTGAAACTGCCGCAGCGGTTGTTCTCGTTTATGACCACCATAAAACAGATATTTCAGAAAATTTAATACAACAACAACATGCCCACCACGATAATATTATCGCAACTATGCATTCTCATCTGGACCATGATAATTGCATGGAGGTAATTATGCTCAGAGGAAAAGCATCTCAAATAGAGAAGCTATCAAACCAATTGGTAAGCACTAAAAATGTAAAGCTTGGAAGATATGTTCCTGCAACTCTTGGTGATAAGCTGGAATAAGCGTTTTAAGTGATTATAATTGAATTTAGATAATATTGTTTTGCAAAAAATAAAATGCATACTTAAAAAATTATATAGTTGTAGATTTCATTATAACAAGTAGTGACAGTTAGTACAATCCCGGTAAAACATTCTATCTAAATTAAACGACCGGCAATTGTTCATAAAACGACATAACTTCTGACTTGGTCATTGAGACACCCTGAGAGTTTAGTCAATTAATAATTTTTAAAAGGAAATTTAACGGAACGGTATAATTATAAATTAGCGCAGAACTATCCTAATCCTTTCAATCCGAGTACAACGATAAACTACAGTATAAAAAAGCCGGGCTTGTAAAGTTAGAAATAATAGATATGCTTGGCGAGAGAGTAGAAACATTAATAAATGAGCAGCGGTCAAGCGGCAGCAGCAAGGTAACATTCGATGCATCTTCGCTTGCAAGCGGAATATATATTTACCGGTTGATTGTAAATGATTATGTTGCCGCAAAGAAGATATACCTTTTACAAATTGGTTTTCGGATTTTAGTTTTATTATAAACTCACCCTTGTCCTGCCCCACGAATAGTTACACTCACTGAAAGATTGGAAGACCGTCAGGTGAAGATAGAATACTTTAGATGAGAACAGTAGTACCAAATGATAAAGGATTACATTTGTGGAAAGCAGGAGAACTACTATGGAAATTGTATCGCATTAAACTCACCTATTGTTTAGCCCGGACTGATCTGTTCTAAAAACTTATCTTCATCCAGATCGCCGTACGAATAGAGTTCGTCATCTATAAAAAGCGCCGGTGCAATAACTATACCGAGCGATCTAACGATTTTAATATCCTCGATAAGTAAATTAATTTTATTTTTATTTTTTAAAATTTTCTTTAACTGAGATTCTACCCTTTGACAGGATGAACAGTTTTCAGTAATAAAGAGAGTAACGTCCATCTTTTTAGATACAAAATATAATTTGGTTAACAGATTAATTGTCGGAAGTATGACAGAAGGGAAATTATCACAACTTTTTCTGAAGTTCTTCACTGTTGTGAATTATAAGCTTTTTCCTGTCGAAATTTATCACACCTTTTTCCCTCAGATCGGTCAGCACCGAATTAACAGTTTGCCTTGAGCATGCAGTTAGCTCGGCTATATCTTGATGTTTAAGAAACGGTTTAACAAAAATTTCGTCACCGACTTTCTTACCGTTTTCACCGGCTAATCTCAAGAGAAAAGAAATAACACGCTGCTCGGCATCTTTAAATACAAGTTCTTCTATTCTTTCAGAATACTTCCTGAGTTTCAGTCCCATCAGTTTTGTTAACCGTAAATTTAGTTCCGGATTTTGTTCTACGAATTGTTTGAAGTCATCCTTATTAATTGCGCAAACGAGAACTTCATCCATAGTTGTTGCAAAGTCTTTTCGTTCGCCTTCATCGAGGTATGCCAGTTCACCGAAAACTTCACCCCTATTTACCAAACCGATGATCATCTCTTTTCCTCCGGGAGACATCCGCGATAATTTAACTCTTCCTTTCTTAAGAAAATAAATTGAGTTCGAAGGTTCGTTTGGAAAATAAACCGGTTGGTTTTTTGAGATGTTCTGCATAGACGAGATGCGGTTAAGCTCATCCATGCTTTCCGATTTTAATCCTTCAAACAAATTGAAATTTTCGAGGTACCAGAATTTTGTCATTTCAGCCATTTTTCTCTTACTAAATAAAAATTAAAAGAGATATAGAAGATACTAAAACGAAGATAGGAAATGATTTTCTTTTTTGAAAAGGAAAAGTTTTATAATTGTAATTAATTTTATCCTTCGCAGGAAATGGCGATACCAGGTTGCAGTGGAGTAATAGTTCTTTAGTGCGGTTTAACAGTATGATTAATGATAGAGTACTAATCTCCTTTTAAAATTCGGTTGGATTTAGTGTTTTTAAATAATTAAAATATTTCTGTCCGTCTATTTTATAAATCTGCATTAATTACAAATCGGAAAGATTTATTATATCAAAATTCGACGAGTTTATCCACAGCACCAGCGAGCTTGTATCCGAATAGAAATTCACTACCCAATCAGCCGAGTTGATCGCTCTTAAACTGTCAAGCGATTTAGCAGGCAATAAAAACATATCAATTTTTGATGTTGGATTAACTACTCTAAAAGTCTCTACATCGTTTCTATTCAGCAGCCTTGATAATGTTTCGGGACTGTCTTCATAAATTGCCGATGGATCTATATGTACCGTGGCGAGCGTACCGAAGATTGAGCTAATTAAGTTTTTTGCAGTCGAGTCTTTTATAAAGGAGAGCATCGAAGCCGGGTTGATCGGTGATTTTACGGGTCGTGCTTTGAAAATAGGGGAATAAAACTCATTTGCCTGAAGCGAATCAGATTGAACGACATAAACAAAAGCGCTAAGCGACTGTGAATTCAACAGGTCTATTTCTCCCTGGGTACTGATTTCTCTGCCGTAAATAGCCGCAAGTTGTGCATCTGCAGCAAAGTCTGTTTTTGCAAAATTCATCACATCACCCAATTTTTCCTTTGCTGTTATCTTAGAGCTTGTCAAATCGCTAACCAGATCATTTACATTACAAGATACTGCGGCAATAAGTAATAACAGAAATATTATTTTAGAAGCTGCTTTCATTATTTTCTCTCCATTAAATACTATAATGGTTTTTAAAGTAACAATTTTAATGCCGAGCCATCTTCGTATTTACTAATCGAATATTAAGGAATACAAACGATTTAATTCCCCGTGCATTTCCTACAGGTTCAGGTTCCGGGATTTCCTGAGTAATTCTTTCCCTTCAAAAAAAAAGATGACAGCCGGAACAGCAAAAACGGAGTTCTTCCAGACAAGCTCTTTTGCCCCGGGTATATTCACATAAGCAAATTTCATCTTTGGAAAATATTCGTGAAGTAATTCTTTTGTTTTCGGCTTAAGCACTGTGCAAATGTTGCAGCCCGGTGTGCTGAAGTATAAAAATCACAACATTGTTAGATTCAATAAACCTTTTAAAACCGGGTAAATTCGTTATGGATAGTTCCATCACAATAGATATAAGTTTTTCATTCAAAAATAAATATAACCGGTGTAATTTACCCCGGATGCGGTTTCATTGCCTAATGCACGGCAGGATTTAAATTGCGAGGGGAAATCTAATGGTAAAAGTACTGCCCTTGTTCTCCTCACTCTTAACAGAAATGCTACCGCCTAAAATTTCTATAAATTTTTTAGCCAGTGTTAAACCCAGCCCGGTGCCCTCGAACGAACGACTATATCCTTCACTTGCCTGCCTGAACGGTTCGAATATCGTTTCGATCTTATTTTTCGGAATACCTATGCCGGTATCGGTTATCTGCACAACCCCGAATTTATCGGCGGAAATCCGTACTTCTATTTGTCCTTGTGGAGTGAATTTAATAGCATTATCCAAAACATATTGAATGACTCTTCCGAAAAATCTTACGTCGAGCCTGCCATAAATTTCCGGGGCATCTTTTATATATTTAAAGTCCAGTCCTTTCTTTCTGGCTAACTGTTTAGGTGAGCATACCATTTCTTCGAGTATATTTACAACATTTACATCCTCAAAATTTATTTTCAAGCTTTTAGATTCTAGCATAGCCAGATCCAAAATCAATTCTACGGAATCGGTTAACCTATTACCGCTGATTAAAATACACTCGATCATTTCCTTAAGTGCTTCGTCTTTAAGCTCTTCCTTCAGTAGTTCTGCATAACCGATAATACCTATCAGGGGTGTTCTTAATTCATGGCTTATATTAGTTAACAATGATGTTTTAAGAAGGTTCATTTCTACGGCTTTTTCTTTTGCGGCAATTAGTTCACGTTCAGCATCTTTTCTTATGGAAATATCTTCTAAAGTTCCCTCATAATATTTTATATTACCGTTTTCGTCTTCCACTATTTTAGCATTTAAACAAACGTCTATTATTGAGCCGTCTTTCTTCTTTAGCTTTGTTTCAAATCCATTAACCACTCTCTCGCTTTCAATTATTCTTGAAAATAATTGCCTGTCATCTTTATCGGCGTAAATATTTTTTACGTCGAGGCGTTTTATTTCCTCAAGAGACGAATAACCCAAAGAACTGATAAAAGAAGGATTAGCAAGAATTATTTTACCGCTGGGGGTAGACCTATAAATCCCGAGGGTTGAGTTTTCATAAATATTACGGAATTGCTCCTCGCTTTGTTTTAACTTATTAATTAATTGCTTCTTTTCAGTAATGTCCTCCATCAGTTCAACAAAATGAGTTATGTTTCCTTCGTCATCCATTACCGGTGAAATTGTTGTAGAAGCCCAATAAAGTTCACCGCTCTTCTTCCTGTTTTGAACTTCTCCTTTCCATTCTTTTCCGGATGTAACCGTCTTCAATATTTTTTTGTAATCGTTTCTGCACATTGAATTCGGTTTTAATATATTCAAATTCTTTCCGTAAACCTCATCAAATAAATAGCCCGATATTTCGGTAAACTTAGGATTCACATATTTAATGATTCCTTCTTTATCGGTTATAATTATTGAAGTAGGATTCTGTACAACCGATTTTTCCAGCAGTCTCATTTTCTTTTCCGATTCTTTCCGTTCGGTAATATCGCGAATAGTTCCAACAGAATTCCATTTCCCTTTTATTTTTAATGATGATAGTGAAAGTTCTATCGGGAATTCGGTATTATCTTTTTTCAATCCGCTCAACTCTATAGATTGCCGTATAGCTTTTCCTTTTCCAGTTTGTATGAAATTTATCAATGCTTTATTAGCAGCATCCCGGTATCTTAGGGGAGCAATTAAGTTGTGTATGTTCTTGTTTAACATTTCGCTTTTTGTATATCCGAACATCCTTTCCGCAGCTTTGTTACAGTAAGAAACCTTAGCATTCTCATTAATCATAATAATTGCATCAATAGCCGCCTCGGTTATTTTCTCTATTTTCTCATCGCTTTCCTGCAATGCTTCATTAGCCCGTTTTACATCTGTAACGTCTCTTCCATAAATATAAATTAAATCGGATTGGGAATCTTTTTGAAATTTGAAAGAAAGGATTCTATCGTTAATCTCATTTTCTAATTCTGCCGGCTTATCTTCCCGTATGCTGTTAAGTAAATTTTCTTCAACTCCGGGAAGAAGGTCGAATATCGACATGCCTTCAAGTTCCTGACCGAAACACTTTAAAGCTGCCGGGTTAGAACCCAGAATGGTTCCGTTGCTCTTAATTTTTAAAACGGGATCCGGATTATTCTTTGCATATAATGCCTGCTCTCTTATCTGCTCTTCAACCCTTTTGCGCTCGGTTATGTCGCGTGCGATACCGAGAATATAAGCTTGACCTTTAATATTAACCGGAAAGGTTTTTATCTCTGTAATAACTTTGCTTCCGTTTTTTCTCAGCAGAACAAGCTCATCCGGTCCGGTAGGTTTACCCAATGCATTATTAGCCAATAATTTTAATGCCTTCCTTTTTTGCCCGGGTGCTAAAAGATCCAGCTTGAGAAAATTTTTTCCAATCAATTCTTCTTTCTTATATCCAGTCAGTTCTTCAGCAGCTTTGTTCCCATCAATAAAATTCCCTTTCAGGTCGCTCAAATAATAAGCATCGGGAGCGTATTCGAATAGTATTTTAAGCTGCTCTCTCGAATCATTCAAATCTTTTTTAACTTTCTTGAGGTCGGTAATATCAATTGAATGTTCGATCATCCTGATTAGTTTACCATTCTTATCTAATATCGGATAGCCGTACACTTTAAAAAATCTGAGCTGCCCCGTTTTATCGTAATGGAGATGTTCAACAACTATCGGCTTTTTGCTTTTCCTGATCATTTCGAGCGGGCAGGGATGCTCTTTGCGGCTGCATGGTTTATTAACCTTGTGAGAAATTTCGTAGCATTTTGGTTTATCATTAATATTAATTTCCCCTGCGGCTTTGTTGGCTTTTATTATGGAATAATCATCTACATTTATAACAAATAACGGCTGGCTTATCGATTCGAAAACTTCATTAAGTAATTCGCTTTGTATATCGAGGTTTTCCAGGACCGGATCGTAATTCAACGAAACATTACTAATTTCCGTATTTGATGATCGTCTTCCTGCGAATTTCCCTTCCAGGTTATAAACCGGCTTGCAGTGATGTCGCAGTGTTTTTACTTCCCGGTTTTGTGTAATGATTTTAAAATCGAACTGAAAAATTTCAAGAGTATTATCCTTTTCTTCCCGGAGATGCATTTTAAATTTTTCAATATCGTCCGGATGTATAATTTTTTCGATTAAATCAGGATTGCTTAAGTAATCATCAACCAGGTATCCGGTTATACGTTCGAATGCAGGTGAAACATAAATAATACCCCCGTCGGGTCTTATCCAGCTTTCCCAGTTAAATGTATTATCGGCAATTATATGAAACCTTGTTTCGCTGTTTTCCAGTGCGATTTCTAATTCCTGTCTTTTAATTCGCTCTTTTAGAAGTTCCTCAACTTGTTCAAGAAGTCTTTTATTCTGACGAATAAGTTCTTCAACAGAACAATTAACCTCATATATATTTGAACGATTCATCGATAACCCAATTATTTAAATAAACAGAAAATAAAAATACTGCCTAGAAACAAACTCATAACTATACTGTTAAGATTTTCCCCCGGAAACCCCAAAGTCCTGATTCGATGAATACATTTTAATTGCGATTAGTAACTCTTCAACTTCATCAGATTTACTAAAGAAATAATCCGCTCCGGCTTTCAAAGATTCGGTTTTATATTGCTTATCCGGAAAGTTCGTAAAAATAATTACTTTGGTTTCCGGCTCTTTACTTTTAATTTTTTTCAATACTTCAATACCGTTATCACCCGGCATCCTAATATCTAGTATCACCAAATCGGGCTTGGTTTTCAGTACAACTTTCATTGCATCAATCGCGTTCCCCGCTTTTCCTATAACAGTTACTCCGGGTAATTCGGAAATAAGATTAACAGCTCTATCTCGAAGAATCCGGGAGTCATCAACAACAACTACATTCATTACTTCCTCCCAACAGCAAAAGAATTTTTAGAACACAATCAGACAAAAATTGTTGCATCAATTTTTTCCATCTTCAATGTAGAAAAATTTGCAAAACAGCGGTATCGGCTTCAATCTTATTGTTTAGTAGGTAATATTCTTACAGGAATGCGAATTTTGTCCATAAAAACCAATTTTATTGATAATTCCCGTTGGGTTGTACAATAATCTTTGCATATATGAGTCAGATCTAAAAAGCCGGTATTCTTAATTACTATTCCTCCCGGTTTTTCGGGGGAAGCGAGAATCCATTAAATTTTTGAGTTTTTTAATTCTTGTTCCCACTGTAATTACTTTTTTAGAGGGAACTCATATATTAAAAAATTTGTGGTTATATAGTTGAGTAAGTTAATTGTGAAAGGAAGTAAATATTTTCCGAACGTAATTTTTTATATGGATGGTTATTCAATCAATTCATTCTTTATTGCGTACATAGTAATTTCAGACCTGCTGTTGAGGTTCATTTTTTCGTAAATTCTTGCTCTGTAAGTACTAACTGTTTTAACGCTGAGAATAAGTTCCTCGGCAATTTCGTTTACAGTCTTTCCTGTTGCCAGCATTTTGAACACTTCAAACTCACGGTCGGATAAATATTCATGCGGAAGTTTAGTACTGTCTTCTGAATACCCCGTAGCTAATCTTTCAGCCAGCTCGGGTGTAACATACTTATGCCCGTTACAAATTTTTTCTACTGCGGTAATTAATTCCTGGGGAGCGCTATCTTTAGTTATGTAGCCCGATGCGCCTGCTTTGAGAACTCTTATAGCATACTGTTCTTCGGGATAGATACTAAGCATTAAAACGGGTAGTTTCGGTTTTACCGATTTAAGCTCCTTTAGTACCTCCAGCCCGCTTTTGCCCGGCATCGAAATATCGAGTACAACTATATCATAATCATTGTTTTTGATTCTTTCTATTACTTCAGAGCCGTTGCTTGCACCCTCTATTTCCGGTCTTCCTGACATTTCAGCCAGTATTTGTTTTAAACCTTCGCGAACTACAGCATGATCATCGGCAATTAATATTTTCATCTTCAACAACTCAATTGTTAGAAAGACAACTATTTAAATTACTAAATGCTTGCGAACAATAAAACAAATCTATAAAAATTATATCATTATTTTTACTGTTAGTCAGAAGAAAAAGTTTTTTTGAATAATATTGTAAAACATTTTTACGGTACAATATGAATCTATTAAACTAAGAGTTCACTTTAATAAGGTAATCACAGAGAAAACAAGATAAAAATTTAATGGATCCCCACGTCACCTGATAAATCGGGGCAGACAGCGGGAATGACGTTAAAGAATACCGGCTTTTTAGAGTCAACCAAACTAATAAAGATTTAAATCTGCGGCTGCAGCAATTTCTGAAATTTTTTAACCCCTTCTTTATTCGATGGTAGCGGGGAAAGAGGTAATTGATAATCTTTATGTTAGTGCTAAGTCATCAAAGATATAACCGACACCTCTTACGCTTTTAATGTAAACAGGATTGGACGGATCTTCTTCAAAATATTTACGAAGCCGGGCGATGAAAATATCGACAGTACGGGTTTCAATATCCGGGTTCATATGCCAGACGTTTTCCAGTAATTCTTTTCTTGAAATAATCTTTCCTTTATTTTCAATCAGGTATTTCAGTAACATTGCTTCGCGTGGAGTGATTCTGATTTCCCCTGTACTACAACTGCATTTTAATTTTTCAAAGTCGATTTTGTTTTTGCCGAATTCAACAACCGGCATTTCAGTGGAAACTTTTCTGTACCATTTTTTTCGTTTAAGCATTCTTTTTACGCGTAACAACAGTTCTTCAAGATGAAATGGTTTTGTAATATAATCATCGGCTCCTGTTTCCAACCCTTTTACCCTGTCGTCTTTTGTAGTTCTTGCCGTCAACATTAATATTGGAATTTGCGGATCTCTCTCACGAACTTTCTCTGCAATTTCAAATCCATTAATATAAGGAAGCATTATATCAAGTATTATTAGATCAAATATTTCATGATCGAAAAACTTCAATGCTTCCTTGCCGTCCTTTGCCCATGAAACAGTATAACCTTCTTCGCTTAAATTATATTCCAACCCAACGGCAAGAGTTTCTTCATCTTCCACTAATAGTATCCGGCTTGCGCCGGTTTCTGAATCATTCATCACTTAATGTTATTTGTTTATTGCTTTTTGCTTTAGTTAAAAGTTTGTTTACAAAACGTTTCTTGGATGCCTGATAAACAGGAAGCTCGATTGTAAATGTAGTTCCCTTTTTTTCTCCTTCGCTGGCTACCGATATTTTCCCGCCATGGTTTCTTACTATTTCTCTTACCCAGTACAAACCTAAGCCCGTACCTTTAACGTTAGGAATATCCCGCCTGTAAATGCGATAAAATTTATTGAATATTTTCTTTCGTTCCAATTGCGGGATGCCGATTCCGTTATCGGAAAATTCGATGGTAAATATTTTCTCATTGCAGTTGAGTTTAACATTGATCTTTAGAGAATTGAGAGAATACTTTAACGCATTATCCAGCAGATTATCAAAAATAATTTTTAATGCTAATTTATCGGCTACTATTTTACAATCCGCTTTTCCATCGATTGTTATAGTATCCTGCGGTAATCTGAATTGTTCCGCCATTTCAATAAATAATTGTTTGAGCAGCGGTTCCGCATCATAAACCTGGTAATTGTGTGCGAGTTTTTTCTGTTCAAGTGCAGAAATTTCAAGAATAGAATTAATCAGTCTTTGCAGGCGGTTACCGTCTTTAATCATAAAATCAATAAACTCTTTTTGTTTTTCAGGCGGCACATCACGCGATTTTAGAGTTTCAAGATAAAGCTGGATAGACGATAGCGGAGATTTTAGCTCGTGGGTTATGTTACCTATAAAATTATCGTACAGCTTATTTAAACGAAGCTGTACGTTTAGGTTTCTGAAAATCCAGGTTGTTATTAATGATAAGCCAACCAGCAGAACCAAGCCCACTACAAACGGAACAACATTTGTAGTATCATAGCTAAGCTGTGGAGAAATCTGATTGCCGACTTTTTTAAAAACAAGATAGTTATACACATACCAGTAAATCCACAAACCGAGCAGCGAAAGCCAGGCAAGCTGAGCCAATATAAATATTATTACATGATAAAGCAGCGAGCGATTTTTTCTCATTACTCACACTCAATAAAATTAATCATAATCATTTCCGGTTGTAAATTTATATCATAAATATCCTGCATTCAATTACCAAGTACAAGAAACTAAATTTATCTTTTACATTTCTTTTACAGTACTTAATGAAAAAATTTAACATAATAGTAAAGGTAATTAATTTGAACTTAAGAGAGATTGTTGTGAATATATTATTGGTTTACCCGGAAACGCCTTCAACGTTCTGGAGTTTTAAAGATGCTTTAAAATTTGTTTCTAAAAAAGCTGCCGAACCCCCGCTTGGGCTTATAACCGTAGCAAGCATGCTTCCGGGAAATTGGAAGAAAAAATTAATTGATTTAAATGTTTCCCGCCTGGAAGACAATCATATTCTCTGGGCAGATTATGTTTTTCTCAGCGGAATGAGTATCCAGATAAATTCTTTTAAAGATGTTATAAGAAGGTGCAACACGCTTGGAGTTAAAGTTGTTGCCGGGGGTCCGCTTGCCACTACACAGTATAATGATTTTCTGGGCGTGGATCATTTTATTTTAAATGAGGCGGAAATAACACTCCCGGAATTTCTAAAAGATTTGAAGAATGGAAACCCCAAACAAATTTATAAATCTAATGAATTTCCCGATATAACTTCTTCGCCTGTTCCGATGTGGGAATTGCTGGATATGAAAAAGTATGCATCCATGAGCTTGCAATACTCGCGCGGCTGCCCTTACGATTGTGAGTTTTGCAGTATTACAATGCTTAATGGCAGGAGACCAAGAACTAAAACCACGGAGCAATTGCTTAATGAGCTTGAAACTCTCTATAAGCTTGGGTATCGAAAAGCTGTTTCTATTGTGGATGATAATTTTATTGGTAATAAAAGGAAACTTAAAACAGAAGTTTTACCTGCACTAATTGAATGGTCAAAGCAGAAAAAATATCCGTTCAATTTTATTACGGAAGTATCGATCAATCTTGCCGATGATGAAGCGTTAATGAATATGATGGTCGAAGCCGGCTTTAATAGCATTTTCGTCGGTATTGAAACACCTAACGATGAAAGTTTGGCAGAATGTGGAAAAACACAGAACCAAAGACGCAATCTTGTTACATCGGTAAAAAAAATGCAGAAGAAGGGCTTCATCGTATCCGGCGGATTTATAGTTGGGTTCGATAACGATTCTCCGGAAGTTTTTGAAGAGCAGATTAATTTTATTCAAAAGAGCGGTATTGTTACTGCAATGGTTGGATTACTAAATGCACCTTTAGGAACAAAGTTATTTAAAAGGATGAAAAAAGAAAATCGCCTGTTGAGTAATTTTACCGGGAACAACATGGATGGCTCAATAAATTTTATTCCAAAAATGAAATATGCAGACTTGATGGCTGGTTATAACAATATTATCAGAACAATCTATTCCCAAAAAGATTATTATTACCGGATAAAGAACTTTCTTCATAATTATGAGCTTCCTGCATGGAATTCAAACAAACTCTCTTTAAGGGAAATAAAAGCATTTCTAAAATCGCTCTGGCTTTTAGGAATTTTTGAGAAAGGCAGAAGATATTATTGGAAAATATTTGTGTACAGTCTGATCAAATATCCTCATAAATTTCCGCTCGCCATTACAATGGCAGTTTACGGGTATCATTTCAGGCGGGTGGTGGCAACAATATAATATAATTAGCTAATCCCGTTTCCCTCAAGTGATTCCACAGTTGGGTTTGCGGAAAATATATTTATAACCTTGTTTAATTCCTTGCATAAATGAATATATCGTATCAGCCCTTCAGTTTCATCTGTTTATAATTTCTCTTTTTGGTCAGATGGAACTCGCATTATAATCATTTTCTTGTGTGTAAGTGGTTTTTCATGCTCGTTTCATACTTGATTACCCAAATGGTTTTTTTCATACACTTCTTTAACGGGCATTTAATATCGCACTTATGTTTTGAGATTACTTTGGTCATCATTAAACCTTTACAAATCTCTATGTTTGAATAAAACTACCGATGTTTGAAATGACAAATAATTAATTGCAGCTATAAGCAGCAGAACAAAAAGAACAAACAAAAATTCTCCCGGGGAATTAAAAAGCGATTCTGCTGCCGAAGATAAGGTACCGTATATCGATCTGAAAAAATCATCAATAGAATTCCTGGTGGCTGAAAGCATTTGCGTGATGAAGAAAGTTACTACGCCCAAAATATTTATAGTAATTCCTGCGATGATAAATCCTGTAATAGTTCCATATCTTAAAGCTGCCGGCTACAGAAGACCAATAAATAACGAGATGATAAAGAATCCACGCAGAAAAGTAAATATATTCTTCCCCTCAAATATATCAGCCACATTACCTCCTGTAATTGATACGGCAATATAAGATACAGGAAAAGTAAACAGCATATAACTTATTAATAGTATCTACACTGTAATGTATTTTGATCCGATAATTTTTTTTAGATCATTAAGTTTTAAATCGTCATAAAAATTCGGTTTATCATAAACAAAACCAATCAGCGATTTTATTTCCTCTTCATTTTCAATGTTGTTACTTCCAAATACTGTTACTTTACCACTGTCTTTTCTGATTAGATTCATAATCAGCATACCCGGCGGGAATTGTAAACGAAACATTGTTAAGAGTGAAATCTTTATAGTGCTTTGTAACCGGGTTTAGTTCTAATATGTTTTCCGTTATTCTTCTCCGTAGAGTAAGTTTAACATTTCATTTAGTTCTTCAAGTGATACACCGAAGAGTTTTGCATCCGAAACTGCCTCGGCAATTCGATCTTCTATAATTTTAATTTTGATTTCTCTAAGCAGTTCTTTGTTTTGTGCTGCCACAAACGTTCCCCGCCCGGTAACCGTATCTATATAACCCTCTCTTTCCAGGGTTTCATAAGCTTTTTTTGTTGTGATAACGCTAACCTGAAGTTCCCTGGCAAGATTACGAATCGAGGGAAGAGGATCGCCCTCTTTCATATCACCGGCAATAATCTGGCTTCGTATCTGCTTGGAGATCTGTTCATAAATTGGATCCCGTGATGAATTTGCTATTAAAATTTTCATTATTCTATCTGTTTATTCAAAAAGATTGAAATCGTTATGTGTGTATATAGTGTATATAATGTTTATATACAATATATTATTTTTGAAAGGATTTGTCAAGTAATAAATGGAAATAATAAAGATTGAGCTAATATATTATTCCATTAAACCGGTGGGTTTGGTTTAAAAGAAACTGTGTGTTTTGATTTATAAAAGAGGTATCCATTCCAAATTTTTTGTCTCCGATTTGCTGCGCAGTAAACATACCGGTGTCGTCGTGCTGGTGTGAGAAAATAGAAAGAGATGAAAAAAGTCAGATTAAAATAACGGCTTTTATTTCTACAGCACCATGCGGTATTTTATTAACTAACAAACATCTAGCCAGGATAAATTGATTATATATTAATAGGAACGAAAATTATATGAATTAGAAATAATAATCATCACTAAAGCTATCGGATAAACTCATCCCCTTTAATCCTCACTTCTTTTTGAAATAGGAGACTGAGTTTATTGATTTAGTAAATTGTTTAGTCAATCAAAACAAAATTTTTGGACAGCATCGATTCGATAAATTAATGATAAGAAAGTTTTTTAGTAAAGACAGAATAATTGCTTTATGTAATGCATTTATGAAAATGAAAGAAAACGATAATTTTTCAGTTAACATTGTTGTTTATAATTTTAAAAAAATTACCGGAAAGGATGAGGATATCAGAAATGTTCAGGTTTATATAGGCAGCAGTAACTCTGTTGTGCATACTCTGCCAGCTCCAGGAGAAATCCCGGTTGAAAAATTAAATAACTGGTTCGTGATTGAATGCCGGCGACCACGGTATTGATCCGCTTATAAAAATGGCAATGATTCAATATCAGTTTAGGGTAATCCATCCTTTTGCCGCTTGTAATGGAAGAACGGGAAGAATACTTAACGTATTATATATGTGCAGAGAGAAATTGCTGGGTTTGCCTGTCATCTATACCTTTTGCAAATTGGTTTTCGGATTTTGGTTTTATTATAAACTCACCTTTATCCTCTTTTAAAAAGAGAAGAGTTTATTGTAAAATCAGAAAACCAATTAAAATAATGCATAACAAAAGAGGAGAAAAGAAGATGGGAAAGAAAGTAGAAGTAGCAGGTATAATGGGACCAATCTGGTTTATGGGCTGGCTGTTCACTCTTGGGTTTCTTAAAGTAACATTCTTTAAAGGGTTGCTGGCAATATTTATCTGGCCATATTATATAGGTGAGTTTGTAGCGCATGCGGTGAAGTAAAAGAAAATGCTTTGTTGACGAAACCAAACTGCACAACTAGCAAATTATTTTATTGATTTCAGAAAAGCATTTTTTTAAGACACCTTTTTCGTTTTAAAAATTATTTTAACCACAACTTTTGATTCACCATAATATTAGATATTTTAAAATATAAATCTTTGGAGGAAAAGGTGGTAGACTCAGATTTTATTAAAAAGCTCTTTTTCGAATTATTTGAAGCACGTAATGAAGAAGAGGTTGATGAAGTAATTCAAACTCATCCCGATATATTTAAGCAAGAGAATTGGCAACCTTATGGGGATAATGAGAGCTTCTTCGGTGTAATTGAAAACCAACAATCTTCACCAATACCTGCTTTAGTGGAAAAAATAACAAATTCTATTGATGCTATATTAATCTAGTGTTAAGTTAATTATGTTATGACGGGTATATTGTGTATATTAGTATCAAAAAAAGGAAGAAAGATTATGATACTATACACAATAAAACTAAAGAAAACGGAAGTAGAAGAACTACAAAAAATTATAAACAAAGGAAAACATACTACCCAAGCATATCGAGCAGCATACATATTACTCAACTGTGATAAAGGTGATTATTCTAAAGACAGAACAATTACCAATACTGAAATATGTAAAATATTAAGAATAGGTGAGAGAACTATTGACAGAGTAAAAAAGAAATTCATAGAAGAAGGTTTTGAAAAAGTTTTGGAAAGACGACCATCGTCTCAAAGTTATGTCAAAAAGGTAGATGGAGATTTAGAAGCAAAAATAGTAACACTATGTTGTAGTCAACCACCGGAGGGCTATTCAAAATGGTCTTTACGTTTGCTTGCAGATAAAATGGTAGAATTAAATTATGTTGATTATATTTCCCATGTTACAGTTAGCAAGGTATTAAAAAAAACTTACTTAAACCTTGGCGAGTAAAAGGCTGGGTGATACCTCCAAAACAGAGTAGTGAATTCGTAGCCAATATGGAACACGTATTAGATGTTTATAAATTGCCTTATAAAGAAGGGCAACCAGTTGTATGTAT
>BDSV01000157.1 GCA_002898075.1 bacterium BMS3Abin03 | reverse complement strand
TTCTCCGTTTTCATAATTAAATCCGAACCTGTCCCATTTGGGATAAATACCTGTATCCATATTAACTCTGATTGCAACATCGGCTGTTAAGTTTAGCTTTTCAGTCAGTTCAATTATTTTGTAAAGTTCATCCGCATGATCGATATGGATTTTTGCTTTTTCTTTTATAGCCCGTGTAAGGTCTTCTTCAGTTTTATCCGGTCCGTTAAAAACAATATGTTTTCCTTCAACACCGAGTTTACGTGCTTTTTCATATTCAAAACCAGAGACAACTTCTGCCCAGGAACCTTCCTGGTGGTAAATTGAACAAACAGCACTCAGGTAATTGGTTTTATAAGACCAGGCAAACTGAACTTTAGGGTACCTGTTTTTAAAAATTCTCATCGTATTTTTAAAGTTGGAACGAATCTGTTTTTCCGATAGAACAAACAGCGGCGAACCGTATTGTTCCATCAAATCTTTAACCGGTACACCGTCAATTTCCGTTTTTGGTGTAGTGATTGGGCTTGAACCGAACTTGTTCATCATACCGGAATGATGTTTTGTGATAATCGGTTTTTCGTAGATTTTTTTATCAGCCATTATTTAAAACTCCGTTAACTGTAATTTGTTCAAATTTGTTTATGTCGGTTATCAGGTCCCATGAATATCGAATAAAAATCTTTCCAACTTCATAAGATGAAAATTTTTCAACATTATTACCAAGCGCAAGATCGACTAAAGCGGCAGGAAGGTTTTGCCCTGAAGCAACAGCGAGATAAACCCATGCGGGAAATCTCGGATTGATTTCAACGAGATAATATTCGTTACGTTCTTTTTCTTTTATGAATTCAAGTTCCGCACCGCTTTTCCAGTTCAACTTTTCTATAATTTTTTCTGAAAGAGAGATAAGAACGGGGTCATCAATTGAAATGCCTGCCCAACCTTTTCCTTTGTCTGTAATAAAAAGTTTTCTCATTCCTACGGCGCCAACCGTTTTTCCAGTGCCGTCGCCAAGCGCAGCCACGTTAAATTCATCACCCTGAATAAATTCCTGAATGATGATCGGCAGTCCCCACTTTAAATTTATTTTATGGAAAGCGGATACAGCATCATCTAAATTGTTGGCGATATATGCATCATAAAAAATACCTTTAACCACAACCGGGTAGCTAAATTTGGAGGATATTGAATATAAATCTTGGATTGATGCTGCAAGAATATTCTCGGGAACTTTTATATCATTATCTGTACAAAACTTGAATAATTTATCCTTCGCTCTTAAATCGAGCTGCTCTTTTGTTGGTAAAAATGTTTTGATGCCAATCGATTCTAATTTTGAAGATAGTTTTGCAAAACCATAAAGCTCGGCATCGAGGGTAGGAATAAGAACATCTATCTTTTCAACCTGATGTATGTAAGCCAAACGTTCAAATAAATTATCCAGTCCGCTTGAGGGATAGGGGATAAGATAGTTACGGTCGGAGACTTCCTTCATATATGCACCCGGTTCGAGTGCATCGTAAATTAAACCGATAATTTCTGCATCAAATCTGCCTTCTTCTTTTATCCCGCGAATTACAGGAACACCTGGTCCGGGGTTATCAACATTGTTTAATCCGGTTACTGCAATTTTCATAATTCTTCTGCCAGATTGTATTGAATTAATTGATGAATGAAATCGGAAAGGTCTTTCTCGAAAGAATTAGGTTCAACATTATATCCTTTTGTAATCGCTTCAATTATTTTTTCGTTGCTATCACCGTTTTGAATCATTCTGATTATTGTTTTACCTATTTCGTTTGAAGTAAATGTTTCACCCGTTCCGGGTAGAAACATAAACCCCGTTTCGCTTATTGCAAGGTTTTCAGCAACTTTGTAATTGCTCATATCAAACTCCGTTTTATTTCTATAATAAGATTAATAAATAATTATTATCTGTCATTAATTAACTTAAAGTTAATTGGTCGCTTTGAGACTTGCGTGAATATTGTTGAAAAAATTGTATCCGCAACTTTTAAGTTGCGATTATTACAAAAAAAAACAAGAAACAAGTAAAACAAATAAGCGCAAGCTGAAGCTTGCGGCTACATATTCAATTGACCAATCAATAACTCATATTGTCATTTTAAAAGGATCATCTTCTTTGTGCTTACGCTGCCGCCGGTTTTAATCGAGTAAAAATAAACACCGGAGCTTAGCTTTGAACCCCGACTGTTCGTACCGTTCCATTGCACTTTATAGTTACCTGCAGGTTGAAAGTCGTTTACTAAAGTTTTAATCCTTTCACCTTTAATATCAAAAATATTTAACTGAACATTCTCACTGCTGTTTAAATTATATTCAATTGTTGTAGTCGGGTTAAAGGGATTAGGATAATTCTGTTCAAGCTCAAATTTCATAATCGGGGCATTACCTTTAACCGAAGTTGCAACTCCGGTACTATACGCTTCTAAAGTATAATTGGATAGTGAAGGATAATCAAATCTCGAAAAAACTGCTTCCAGTATTCCATCGTTATCAACATCCCAAATTGAAGGAACCGAATAAGAATAAGCCGGATCATTCCTTTCGAATAGAACAGAACCGGTAGTAATATCTATTATTTTAAAGGTTTGTCTATACGGAGAACCGGCACCTTCAAAACCCAGCACATAAAACTCAGTTATGTTATCACCTGTAAGATCGACACTTAGAGAAAATATTTGATTGCCGGCTAACCTTTCAGATGCCGTAAATGTATAGATATATTGAGGTGTGAACGAATAACCTTCCTGCATTATCTGAAAGGTTAAGCTATCAATAGTATATAATCTTGTTTGCCAATCGCTGCCCGCCTCCTGGAAATTTAACCAGCCCGATATAACACCGGTTTGAATTTGTGGTGAAGTCCATTCATTATCCCATTGTGCATTTACCGATTGTATAGATGAAATCAGTATAATACTTAGAATTAGTATTTTTGCTTTGCTGAACATTGTTATCTCCCATTTTAGTAAGACATTTAGATTATTATTATTTATTTAACTTTTTTATTTCTTCATTTAATTATCATTTTTCCTGGTATTCTTTTTCACTATTTTCGGCAGAATCATCATCAAAAGAGCCATGCAAATCATTATTTTTTAATCTTTTTAAAAGTTTAAATACAAACCAGATTATTACTGCAAATATTATTATCCAGAAAAACCAACCGAATAACATGGATGCTGATCCTAAAAAATTCATTATGCTTTTCCTCAGTTTATATTTTTAGCAATTTAGCATTTATTGCAACTATAACTGTACTTAGGGACATCAGAGCAGCGCCCGCAGCGGGACTGAGTAATATTCCCATACTGTAAAGTACACCGGCAGCAAGCGGTATTGCAAGAGCGTTGTAACCGGTTGCCCACACTAAGTTTTGAATCATTTTTCTGTAAGTAGCTTTAGCTAATTTTATAATTGATAAAACATCTAAGGGATTACTGCGTATAAGAACAATATCTGCTGTTTCAACAGCGACATCCGTACCGGCGCCAATAGCAATGCCTACATCTGCCTGAGCCAATGCAGGTGCATCGTTTACGCCGTCGCCAGTCATGGCAACAACATAACCTCTGCTTTGGAACTCTTTAGCTTTTTCTGCTTTTTGATGCGGTAAAACTTCTGCTACATATTCATCCAATCCCAATTCATCCGAAACCCACTTTGCAACTTTTTTATTATCGCCGGTTAACATTATTGTTTTAATTCCAAGCTCTTTGAACCTTGCTATTGCCTCTTTAGATTCTTCGCGAATAATATCGGCCAGGGCAATAGCACCGGTAAGTTTATTATCGATTAAAAGGAAAACTACCGTCTTACCCTGCTCATGCAGTTTCTCAATTTTGCTGTCGGTGATATCTATATTTTCATCGCGCAGGAAGCCGGGGCTGACAACAGCAACAGTTTTATTGTTAACTTTACCAATAGCTCCTTTGCCGGGTATCGCTTTAAAATCCTGAACTTCATAGGAATTATCCGAGGATTTAACGATTCCCTGTGCTATGGGGTGCTCACTATTCTGTTCAACAGACGCAGCTAATTTAACTATTTCTTTTTCACTCAAGCTATGATCGTAATTGATTATATCGGTAACACCAAATTCGCCTTTAGTTAGTGTGCCGGTCTTATCAAAAATGATAGCATCTATTTTTCTTGCAATTTCAAAAGCTTTACGGTCGCGTATCAGCAAACCATTTGATGCAGAAATAGCGGTAGAAACTGCAACGACCAATGGAACCGCCAAACCAAGTGCATGCGGACAGGTGATGACCATTACGGTAACCATTCTTTCAAGTGCAAATGCGAAATCCTTTTCCCCGATTGTTAACCAATATATCAAAGTAATCGTACCGCCTAATATTGCAATTATTGTTAGCCAGAATGCAGCACGGTTTGCCAGGTCCTGAGTTTTAGATTTACTTTCCTGGGCTTCTTTTACAAGTTCGATTACCTGGGACAGGAAAGAATCTTTACCGGTTTTCTCAACGACAACTTCAAGCGAACCTTCACTGTTAACTCCTCCACCGATAACTTTATCTTCAACTTTTTTCAATACCGGTTTCGATTCACCTGTAAGCATTGCTTCATTAACCGAAGACTGCCCTTTAATCACTACCCCGTCTGCGGGAACTTTTTCACCGGGTTTAATTAGTATTCTGTCATTTGTTTTAAGCTCTTCGAGCGGAACATCAATAATACTACCGTCAGCCAAAATTTTATGAGCATCCGAGGGCATCAATTTTGCTAATGCTTCCAAAGCTTTCGATGCACCCATTACGGATTTCATTTCTATCCAGTGACCGAGCAGCATAATGTCGATAAGTGTAACAAGCTCCCAAAAGAATATTTTTCCGCCTAAGCCAAAAACAACCGCACTACTGTAGAAATACGCAACTGAAATTGCTACAGCAATAAGCGTCATCATTCCGGGCATCGCCTTTTTTAGTTCATCGAACATTCCCTTCAAAAAGGGATAACCGCCGTAAAAGAATACGAATGTAGAAAGAGCAAAGAGAACATATTGTGAACCTGCAAATGCTAAGGCTTCAGTTATCCCAAGAAATTTTTGAATCATAGGGGAGAGTAAAAGGATTGGTACGGTCAACCCAAGAGAAATCCAGAAACGTTTTTTGAAATCGGCAATCATATGCGAATGATCGTGTCCGCTTTTATGATCATGATGCATACCTGATTTCATACCGGTGTTATCATGCTGATGATGGTTGTGGTTATTCATATTAACTCCCATTAATTAAAAAAATTACTTTTTCTCAGTAATAAATTTATGAGACCGATCTAAAAAGCCAGTATTTCAGGACGTCATTCCTCACGATTTATCGGGGGGAATTGAGAATCCATTAATAATTTAAGCTTTTTAAATTCGGCTCATAAATTACATCCATAAAAAATTCATTCGCTATAAACTTTCGATTACGCCTTTAAGTTTATTTTGTATGGATATAGCAACTTCACCAAGTTGATCGTTTTCAACCGCCGTCATAGAAGCTACGGGGTCTACCGCTGCCACTTCTATTCCGTTGTCGAGCTGCTGAACGATAACATTACAAGGAAGCATCGTTCCTATTTTATCTTCAGCTTGAAGCGCTTTGTAAGCAAAAGGCGGGTTGCAAGCGCCTAAGATTTTATAGGGTCTAAAATCAACATCCAACTTCTTTTTTAAAGTTTCTTTTACATCAATCTCGGTTAAGATGCCGAAGCCCTCGCTTTTTAAAGCGTCGGTTACTTTCTCAACTGCTTCATCAAAGCTTAAGTTAAGGGTTTTTGAAAAATAGTAAGTCATTGTTATTCTCCTTCTATTTAATTGAGTTAATAAATTACATCAAATCTTTTTTCATTTTTTCGAATTCTTCTTTTGTTATTTCTCCCTTTGCATATCTTTTTTGAAGAATATCCATCGGGCTTTCCCCGGATTTATTACCCGGAGGCTCGTGCCGGGCTTTGTTGTTAATCTGGATTACCGCCCAAGCAATTGCTGCAATGATGATAATCCAAAAAAACCAACCATACCACATACCGTCAAATCCGTTCATCATTTTAAATCCTCCTTAAATTGTTAATTAAATTAATGTGAGAAGAACTCCGCCGTAAAAACCGGTTACTGAAATAAGAATAACCGTTATAATAGCAAAGTCCCATTTCAATTTTTTCCATGGCTTGAGTACAAAGCTGAAGTACCATAACCATATCGATATTCCCGATACAATTCCTAAAGTTCTATGTGTATTAGCATTAGCCAGCCATTCTTTAGGTTTGCCAATAAAAGGTTCAATTTGAA
>BDSV01000156.1 GCA_002898075.1 bacterium BMS3Abin03 | reverse complement strand
GAAAAAACAATTTTGTAATAATGTTTGACATTATAAATATTATTAGGCGGGAAAAATGAAATGGGTAACTTTTTAACTAACAATATTTGCTATAATTTCTTCTCTCTCTCTCTCTCTCTCTCTCTCTCTCTCTCTGTGTGTGTGGGGGGGAAAGCGGGAGGGAAATATGTTGAAATTAATTCCCCTCCTTTGTTTATTTCAGTATGATACTTTTCAAAAGTTCATACAGGCATTCAATCATTCATACATTCAAACAAACCGCGGGGGAGAGGGCGTGCATACTTTCCAACAGGTTTTACGTAGCTTAACAAAATTGTATGAGATAAATTCTAACAACAAAAATTTCTTTCCCTAATATTTAATAAAAAGGTAATAAGAGATGCAAAAAATGGTTTTAATATTTGTGCTGTTAACATTGCAAAGCGGTTTACTTTTAGCACAGCAAACAAGAGAAGAAAAGCTTGCACAGTTAAGACAAAGAAAAGATATAAAAGTAACCGAAGTAGAAAAGGACATAATAAAAATAGAATACCCGAACGGCAAAACAATACTAAAAAACATTGCCGACTACCAACCACCTACGACCTACAACCAACCTACCTACTCCCCAACCTTCGACAGCACAATAATAGACTTAAGAACAATAGACACAACTCTTTATTACCAGAAATACAGCTTTTGGCAGGAAGTTTTGCTTGGGTCTTTAGATTATGAACCAATGATTGGGGACATAAATAACAACGGGCTGCCTGAAATTTATGGACAGCAATATAATGCGGACACTAGTAGAATTACTGCTATGGAAATGGATTCTAATGGAAAATTTAACAATGTATATTATAATGATAGTGCACAAATTGTAAAATCCATTTATGATATTGATAAAGATGGAGGAAAAGAACTACAACTCGGGAGTAATGGTATATTAGAACAATATCCTGGAAACAGTTACTTGTTTTATAAAAAACAATCGGATTCGTCCTTAGCCACACAATTATCATTCATATTCTACAGGTTTGGTGGACAACAGGAAAACAACTACTTCGGTGACTGGGACAGCGATAATTATACAGACTGGATTTTCGTTGATATTAGTGTACTTCCAAGTATTAATATTTACGAATTCAATCCATCTATTAATTATTTTGATTCGGTATATAATTACGACTTCGGTAACAACTATTATGGTGGATTTGCCATTGGAGATTTTGATCAGGATGAAAAGACGGAGTTTCTTGGCGGCAGTATTCAAGGCGATGTGGTGTCAATTGGAAATAATGGTAATAATAGCTATGGTGTAAATTGGAATGGTTCTGTTGAAACTTACAATGCATATTTAGCGACACAGACAAATGATTTGGACGGAAATGGTAAGGATGAAATCTGGATTATGGGCCAGGCATTTTATAACGGAATACCTAAAACAAGGATTACCATTTTCGAATCATTGGCGAATAATTATTATTATGCTGTTGGTAGGATTGACCTTGTTGGTGTTTTTTCATTTGATGCAGGAAATGTACAATCATTAGATGTTGATAAAGACGGCAAGGATGAAGTTATGATTTGTATAGATGCGAATGTTATAATACTAAAATTTACCGGTAGTACTAATGATCAGAAATATGAGGTCTATTATATCAAGCAGAACAGCATTCCCGGGATTTATTATTTTGGTGCAACTATGTACGACCTTGATAATGACGGTAAAGAAGAAATAATAATATCAATGCAGAATTATCCTAATACCGGTTATAGATTGTTGTCAGATATATATAAACCCGATTCAACAACTAATGTTATCAATGAAATAACTGAAACGCCTGAGAATTATTCTTTGTATCAAAACTATCCAAATCCATTTAATCCTACAACAATAATCAAATGGCAATCTCCTGTTAATGATTTCGTAAAATTAAAAGTGTTTGATTTATTAGGAAGAGAAGTTGCAACACTGATTAATGAATATAAGGAAGCAGGAACACATTCCGTTGAGTTTAATGCATCGGGATTACCAAGCGGAGTGTATTTCTATAGTATACAAATTGGTAATTATGTCGAAACACGCAAATTAATTTTGCAGAAGTAAAATTTTATTTTCTGTATGAAAGATTACATCCTTAACCGGATGTAGTCTTTCATATATTTTTTACTTAAAAAGGAAAGCAAAATGAGACATTTGGTATTATTAATATTATTGTTATCAAGTATAGTTTACTCTCAACATCAGATAGATATCCCCTGGCCAACCCTTGCCGATAGTCCCTGGCCAATGATAAAGCACGACCCGCAGTTTACAGGACGCTCACCATACAAGGGTCCTCAAACACCAAGAGTAATCTGGACCGAAGATATGAAACACGGTATTTTTTCAGGTCCGGTGATTGGAGAAGAAGATAATTTGTATTTTGGCTCATACTATGTGCATGCAGATAATTTTTATTCATACAGCCCTGATGGTAGTTTTTTATGGGAATATGAAACCGGCAGCAATCGTCCTCCTCAATCAGGGATTATAATTGATTCCAGCAATACAATTTATTTCGGTTCGAGGGACAGTTGTCTTTATGCTTTGAATCCTGACGGTACCTTAAAATGGAAGTATAATACATCTGGATCAATCCTTCAGGAAGTTATACCAAATCTTGATTTACAAGGTAATATATATGTAACAAATTTTATCTCAACAATAACTGATGAAGGAGAATTGTATTCGATTAAACCGGATGGGACACTGAACTGGAAAGTGATGTATGAGAGTGGTTTTGCTGGAAAATCAGCGGTTTTTTCGCCGGATGGGAATACAATCTATATAGCAGGCAAAGATTCAAATCTTTTCGCACTAAATCTAACTGGAGCTATAAAGTGGAAATTTAGCTGCGGAGAGATACTACGTGCACCTATGATTGATTCAGATGGAAATATCTATTTTATACCTGTTGAAACACCACAATATCTATATTCCATTAAAGCCGATGGAAGTATTAGATGGAAATATTTATTACTATTTAATGGTTCCACGGAGAATTCTGTTATTCCAACAATTGATTATGATGGAAATATATACATCATAGGATTGGATACAACCAGTCACATATTTTACCCAATGTTACTTTCGGTAGACTACGATGGCAATTTTAGATGGAAATATATATTTAGTGATGTAGAGGATGAAGATTTCTCACAACCATTGATATGTGATGCAGAAGGAACAGTATATGTGGGTTCAACAGTTGGTTATTACTATTATGCCATTTCAAGTAATGGCGAACTAAAATGGAAACTGCCTCTTATTTTTATCTACCAACAAGTTGATAATACAGGTGCTATAGGAAAAGATGGAACACTATATTTAGGAGTACACGCTATTTCTTTGCTTACTGGTCAGGAGAAAACATTGATAGCTATAAATGATACTATAACCGTATCTGTAAATGAACAAAACGGTTTACCAAAGAATTATTATCTTTTGCAAAACTATCCTAATCCTTTTAACCCAACTACAAGCATAGATTATTCAATAAAGCAAGCTGGATTTGTAACACTAAAAATTTACGATATGCTTGGAAAGGAAGTAGCTGTGTTAGTTAACGGGAACAAACCTGCCGGTTACTACACGGTAGAGTTTAACGGTAGTAACCTGCCAAGTGGTGTTTATATTTACAGGCTTACTGCCGGTAAATTTTCTGCAACTAAAAAGCTTATGCTATTGAAGTGAAAAATAGTTTTGCTTTAATCTAATGCACAAAGAGATGACATCTTTTTTTCAACAATATATTGAAAATTTGCTTTCTTTAAAAAAGATGTCATCTCTCTATTTTGTATAATGTAAGTTATTAATATTTTTTTAAGCTTATAAAACTATTCTTCTTCAACTTTAATCTTCTCGGCTTTTTTCTTTTTCTTCGGTGGTCGTTCATAAAGAACAGTTAACCCTTTATAATGTGATGTTAGATTTTCATTAATTTGTTCCCGGGTAAACCGCCACGTCCAGTTTCCACCCAACCTTCCGGGGAAATTCATCCTTGCTTCGCTGCCAAGATTCAAAACATCCTGCATCGGTATAATTACAATTTTTGCAACGGAAACATAAGCAGTTCTTATCAGCTCACTCACAATATCGTCACCGTAATAGTTAAGGTATTTCTGTGCATGTTCATAAATGTCGCTGCCTTCTTTTTTGGCTGTTTCAAAATATGCGCGGGTTGTATCGTTATCGTGTGAGCCGGTTAGTACAACACAGTTTGGAATATAATTATGCGGAAGAAATTTTGTTTCCATATCGGTACCGAAAGCAAACTGAAGTATTTTCATCCCGGGAAAATTAAATTTGTCGCGCAGAGCTTCGACTTCGGGAGTTATCACACCAAGGTCTTCTGCAAGAATTGGAACATCGCCAAGATGTTTGATTAATGATTCGAATAACTTTTCTCCGGGTGCTTTAACCCATCTTCCCTTTGCGGCAGTTTTTGCATCGCCCGGGATTTCCCAAAAAGCATCGAATCCTCTAAAGTGATCGATGCGTATTATATCAATCAGTTCATACAAACTTTCAAAGCGCTTTCTCATCCAGAGAAAATCATCTTTTTCCATTACTTTCCATCTGTATAAAGGATTTCCCCAAAGCTGTCCGGTAGGACTGAAATAATCGGGCGGCACTCCTGCAACTGTTTCAAGCTTGCCATCCTCATCTACAGTAAACAATCCCTTGTTTGCCCAAAGGTCTGCGCTGTCGTACGCAATAAATATCGGCATATCACCGATTATCTGTATTCCGTTTTCATTTGCATAGTTACGTATCGCTTTCCACTGCCTGAAAAAATTGAATTGCACAAACTTATGATAAAGAATTTCATCGTTCAGTTTTGCTTTCCATCCGGTTAATTCTTTTTGTTCTCTGTGCACAAGACCTTTTTCCCATTTGATCCATTCATTACCGTTGTGTGCATCTTTCAATGCCATGAATAAAGCAAAATCATCCAGCCAATCTTTATGTTCATTGCAAAACTTTTCAAACCCTTCATCCAGCCCGTTTGAATCGGTTTTAAAATTTTGAAACGCTTTATTAAGAAGAGATTTTTTATACTCAATTAAAGAACCGTAATCAATTTTTACCGGATCGAATTCAGGAGGGTTTTCTAAATCTTTTTCGTTTAAAAATCCGTCCTCTTTTAACTTATCCGGACTGATCAGGAGTGGATTGCCTGCAAAGGCAGAGAAACATTGATAGGGTGAGTCTCCGTAACCTGTAGGTCCGAGCGGGAATACCTGCCAGAGCGTTTGACCCGCATCTTTTAAAAAATCTACAAATTTAAATGCATCGTTACCGAGGTCGCCTATGCCGTATTTACCCGGTAATGATGTGGGATGAAGTAAAATTCCAGCGCTTCTTTTAAATTTCATTTTATACCTGCTTAAGAATTATTATCAATAATGAATTGCCAAATTTAATAAAATTTACAATCCGAATTGACCCACACCTTTAATTCCGATAAAACTCGAATTGGAATTTGAGGCAGAAAAGGAATTGAATGTGCCGTTAATATCGAGATTGAGTTTAGGTACAACAGTGATGAGAATGCCAAAACCGGTCTTTTTATCGGAAACAATTATAACCGTAAAGCATTTTCTTTTATCATAGATACATTTTTTAGTATGTTTGGCACTAAAATTTTTACAGTACCATTCTGCTTAATTAAATATAGAATTAATGTTTTTATTTTAACATTTTCATGATAATATTAGTTTATGGAATTACTTAATGAAGTTATAAAAGTATTTCTAACGGCTTTAACTCCTATCGGGGAGCTGAGAGCTTCCATTCCATTAGGATTAACTATTTATAATTTACCTTTATGGCTTGTGTTTATTGTTTCGGTTGTCGGAAATATTATTCCCCCTATATTCATTCTTTGGTTGTTTCCTAAAATATCCGATTGGATGATGTCGCATTCAAAATTGATGAACAGGTTTTTAAGCTGGCTCTTTGACCGCACACGCAAAAAGGCACATGGTAAAATTGAAAAATACGGCGACATAGCGCTCATCATATTCGTTGCGATTCCCCTGCCTAATACAGGCGCATGGACGGGCGCCCTGGCAGCATGGCTGTTCGATATTCCTATGAAACGGGCGATACCGAACATTCTTTACGGTGTTATAATTGCCGGTGTTATCGTTACACTGGTAACAACGGGGTTGGTTCATATATTTTCCTGAGTTTAATACTAAAACGGGGTTTTGTGGTTTTTTAGGGGCTATCTAAAAAGTTCAATTTATGTTGTCATTCCCTTGAAAAAGGGAATCTCAAACTTTAATTAAATAGAAGATTCCCACTTTCGTGGGAATGACATTTAGTTAAAAATTACTTTTTAGACAGCCCCACTACGCAATCTGTGCATTTGATATTTTGCTTTTAACTTCTTACATTCTTTTAGGATTTTTGGTCATCTGAATTTCTAACTACGGCTTTAGATGTATGGAATTAAATAAAATTATTTAATCATTATCCATACAGGGAGGGGTAAGCCATGAAAACATTTGTATTACTTACCAAGTTATCGCCGGAAACTTCACAAAAGATAAAAGACCGTGCAAAACTGGGTCATAGCTGGATGGAACAGGTAAAACAGAAATGCCCCCAGGTAAAGTTCATTGCACACTATGCGCTGCTGGGTCACTATGATTTTCTGGATATCTATGAAGCACCGGATGAAGAAACCGCTGCAAAAGTTTCAATGATCAGTCTTTCAAACGGTGCATTTCAATCTGAAAGCCTGATTGCAATTCCATATAAAAAATTTCTTGAACTTGTCGATGATATATCCTAAAGCGGTTTCTCAATAAAAGGATAAAAGAGGCAGAACATGAAATTAAAGCTAATCCCGGTGAATCGGAATGGGTTAAATACAATTTATTTAATTACAAAAGAACACTGGACAAAAATTGATTTCTAATTCAATGCTTGATTGTTAAAAAGTGTTAACGGATTTAAAAATATTTAATTATTTAGGAGGGTGTTATGCCGTTATCAAAAATAAAGAAGCTGCTAGACAGGAATAACATAAAGTACATTATCATAAAACATTCGCCTGCATATACTGCGCAAGAGATAGCTGCCCTTACACACGTTTCGGGTAGAAAATTAGCAAAAACAGTAATGATAAAAGTCAACGGTCAAATTGCAATGGCAGTATTACCGGCATCGTTTAAAGTAAGTTTTGAACAGTTGAAGACTGCTTTAGGTGCGGAGAAAGTGAGACTTGCTTATGAACAGGAGTTTATGGATAAGTTTCCCGATTGTGAAGTAGGCGCTATGCCCCCGTTCGGCAACCTGTACGGAATGGAAGTGTATGTTGCAGATAATTTAGCTGAAGATAAAAATGACGAGATTGCGTTTAATGCCTGCTCACATTCCGAGCTTATAAAAATGAGCTATAAAGATTTTGAAAAGATTGTTAATCCTAAAATACTGAGGTTTTCAACGCAGGTAAAAGTTTGATCTGTCTTTTATCAATCTAAAATTTGACTAAAGCAACTATTTCAAACTTGTCTTTAAATAATTAACTATCTCCTCAACAGTTTCGAGCGATTTTACAAGATTAGTGCTTCTACCCTCATACTCCATCTGTTTATTTATCACCCGTACAATTTCTTTCCACATTAAGGAATGGCATACAACCGGTTTATGATCTATCATTCCCCTGTTCGAGAATTCCCAAACAGCGGCAAGCTCGAGCAATGTTCCCGTACCTCCTTGTAAAACAATATAAGCATCACCCAATTCGATCAGTTTATTAAGTCTTTCGCATAAGGAGTTGCACTCGATCTCATGTGTGAGAAATCTATTGCCTGCTTTTCCCCAGCTTTTAATTGTAACCCCTGTCGCTTCACCACCTGCTTCGGCTGCGCCTTTAGATACGGCTTCCATTGTTCCCAGGTAACCGCCCGTGCAAACATTAAAATTGTTTCCGGCTAATTTAAATCCCAGTTCGTACGCTGTTTTATATTCTTCTTCGCCTTCGGTCGGTCTTGAACTGCCGAATACCGTAATCGTTTTTCTCATAAATAGTTTGTCAACAAGGTTTACTTTAAAATAATAAAAGCGGACATTCAATATAAAAGAATAGTCTGCCTTAATGAAAAACTACTAAGGTTTAATTGGCGTTTGAACAGACCATGGTAACGGTTATCTTAATATCTTCCGGTACTTTTTTACCGGGCACCATATTCTCGACTTTGTAATCGGATAAGTTAATATTGAAGCTTGCTAAAACACCGGGAAGATCGCCATGAGCTTTTACTTTTGTCATTTCATTCAATTATTATTTTAAATTCAGTCGATTGAAGAAAATAATCTTTGTCTTTTTACTTTAATCTTTTTTCTTATAGTTTCCCTGTACTATGAATTAATTAAATATTCATGAAAATTAGTGTGATTCGTCGCAAGTGAATTCTCTGCAAAGGCAGGTAACCAAACACAATTCTCAATTATAGTATGCCCGAACACATCCAAAATTCTTAGCCGCTAATTTCACGAATTAACACGAATTTAGATTAACAGCAATTTTAAATAGAACATCATTGTCCTTTTTTTGTTCTGAAGATGAATAACAATACCCCTGTAACAACAGCAACAACGGCAGAAAAACCGCCAGCATAATCAAGTCCGATTATTATTTTATCCTGCCATTCTTTATATGTTATACCGAAAAGCTCATCTTTCTTTTCGATAAGAACCCGGGTTTTGGTAAAAATCTCGCCGCCGTGTGCCAGCCAGAGAATAAGAGTCGATAAAATCAAAACCGCTCCTATCACAAAAATTGTTTTTTGTTTTTTATTCATAACTAAATATTAATTGTTACGCATAAATATTTTTGTCAAATTAACGACAAATAAACTTGTTTCATAAACAAGTATAAGAGTAAATTTCGTCATTAAGAATGAAAATGATAGGAATATTTTAAAACTCCTTCGTATGTTACAACAAATAAAATCCTTTTTCAAGAAATAACATAATCAGTATTTAATGGATCACATCTGTCTAAATTAAATTATTGATATACAAACAAGATAAAAATTAAAATGGATTACAATTAAAATCATTATTATGGCTATGATAAAACTCATCCCCCTTTAATCCCCCCTTCTCTTTCAAAGAGAAGGGGGACAGGGGGTTGAGTTTATTGAATGGATAAAAAGTTTAAATTAACATTAAATGATAAATACATATTCAGCTAAAAAAATAATTTGGACAGCAGTTTAACGGATAAAAATGCCCGACCATAAAATTTATGATTTTGTAATAATCGGCGGTGGAATCGTAGGAACAGCCACTGCGCTCGCTTTGCTTAGAGATGAAAAATATTCAATACTAATAATCGAAGCCGAGGACAAGCTTGCCGCTCATCAAACCGGTAATAACAGCGGGGTAATTCATTCGGGATTATATTACAAACCCGGTTCTTTAAAGGCGGAAAACTGCACGAGGGGGAGGCAGTTGCTTTACGATTTCTGCGAAGAACATAATATAAATTATGAAAAGTGCGGAAAAATAGTTGTGGCTGTGAGCGAAGAAGAATTGCCCAAACTGGAAATGTTATATGAGCGCGGAACAGCTAACGGTTTAAAAGGAATAAAAAAACTTTCCGGTGATGAATTAAAAGAATATGAACCTTCAGTAAGCGGTATTGCAGGTCTGTTTGTACCACAGACCGGAATTGTTGATTATGTGCAGGTGACTAAAACTTATGCCGAATTAATTAAAAAGAAAAACGGAAAGATTGAAACAGGGTGTAAATTCCTATCATTAAAAAAGAAAAATGACGAACTGATACTTTCTACCACGACAGGGAAAATAACCACCAAGTTTCTCATCAATTGTGCGGGGTTGTACTCCGACAGGGTAGCTGAACAATGCGGAATTGAACCCGGCTTACAAATAATCCCGTTCCGCGGCGAATATTATAAATTGAAAAAAGATAGCAAGCAGCTTGTTAAAAACCTTATCTACCCTGTGCCCGATCCTAAATTTCCTTTTTTAGGAGTTCACTTTACACGCATGATAAACGGCGGCGTTGAAGCCGGTCCGAATGCCGTATTGGCTTTTAAGCGGGAAGGTTATTCTCATAAAGATATTTCGTTCAAAGATAGTTTTCAGATGTTTACATATTCCGGCTTTTGGCGGATGGCTTTTAAATATTACAGGATGGGGTTTAGCGAATTTTACAGATCGTTGAACAAAAGAGCGTTTGTATCGGCGCTGAAAAAGCTAATTCCTTCAATTGAAATTACCGATATTGAAAGGGGTGGCGCTGGTGTTAGAGCGCAGGCATTGGAACCCGGCGGTAATTTAGTAGATGATTTCAGAATTAAGGAAGCCGGAAGAATGCTTCACGTGTTAAATGCACCATCTCCGGCAGCTACTGCTTCGTTAAGTATTGGCGACACAATCGCAAAGATGGCTGTGAACAAATTCAACCGGGAAATGTAACCCTTAACCGTTTTGCATGATGAGTAATAAATAAATATCCCCATTCATCCATTTCTGTCATCTGTATTCCATTGTTATCCACTATTTTAATTGGCAGCTTCTTTTTTATTTTAAACACATCAATCAGTCCATAAAAATCATTAATTTGAAACTCAATTTTTTACGAAGGATGAACAAAATCATTTTATGAAGAAACTCGATCTGAAATTATTAAAATCTCTGCTCGATTTAGATGAAATCGATCTATTTAAAAAGAAGCTGAAAGATGTTTCAAAAAAAACAGGTTCAAAAGATGATGAAATAAAAATTGTTTCGAATGGAAAAGAAACCTTTATCAGCACATCTTTTTTCCTTGGCGAGATTGATCAAATATTACAGACGAGAACCCTGCAGCGAAGTAAATATTATTTAACCAGGTTAATAAAAGGTTTGACCGAAGTTAAAACATCTAAAATAAATGATATAAATCTCAACAGGTGGAAAGAGTACGATGATATAATTACAGACAGCTTATGGATAATTGATAAACGTGATAAATCCGGTGCGCACAAAGCCGAGTACTGGGGCAATTTCATTCCGCAAATTCCGAATCAGTTTTTAAGAAGATACACAAAAAAGAGTGAATGGATTCTCGATCCGTTTTTAGGCAGCGGGACTACATTAATCGAATGCAAACGTCTCGGCAGAAACGGGATTGGCATCGAACTTAACAAAGATGTTGCCGGTTTGGCAAAAAAGCTTATCGGCAAAGAGAAAAATCCGAAAAAAATCGTAACGAAAATAATAACAGGAGACAGTTCATCCATCAACATAAAAAACATACTTGAGAAGGAGGGAATTCAAAAAGTACAATTTGTAATTATGCATCCGCCTTACTGGGATATAATTAAATTCAGCAAAAGCAAAAAAGATTTATCAAACGCTGACTCGGTTGAAAAGTTTTTGAAAATGTTCGGGAAAGTTATTGATAACACGGCAGAATATTTAGAAAAAGGAAGATATTTAGCCGTAGTGATTGGTGATAAGTACAGTAACGGTGAGTGGATACCGCTCGGTTTTTATACAATGCAGGAGGTGATGAAAAGAGGTTACAAATTAAAATCGACAATTGTTAAAAACTTTGATACAACAAAAGGTAAGATGAATCAGAAAGAATTATGGAGATACAGAGCATTAGCTGGAGGGTTTTATATTTTTAAGCATGAGTATATATTTTTATTTCAAAGGTAGTCATGTGCCAGTATCATGTGCCAGTCACCTTTCAGAATTGCAGAGACAACATAACTGACATATAGTACATAGAGGTAGATGACACATAGCATTCAGAGGTGACTGGCACATGAACAACACAAACCAACATATAAGAATCAAATAAGATTATGGGAAGAAGAGCAGAAGTATTTCAAAAAGGAAGTGTTTATCATATTTATAACCGTGGTTGTAACAAGGACAAAATATTTTTTGAAGACAGAAATTATCTCTTTCTCTTAAGAAAGGTGAGAAAATACACTGAGCAATTTGATATAACAGTAATTGCTTATTGCTTTATGCCTAATCATTATCACTTTATATTCAGACAAAATAGCGATTTAGAGATTAACAATTGTGTGCAGAATATTTTTAACAGTTATACAAAAGCAATTAATAAACGGTATAAACGGCGCGGAACTCTTTTCGAGGGAAAATTTAAGGCAAAAGAAATATATGAAGATCAATCAGTTCTTGAGGTTTGCAGGTATGTTCACCGTAACCCGTTGGAAGCCGGGCTGGTAAAAAATTTAGAAGATTGGCAATATTCAAATTATTCTGAATGGATTGGTTTACGAAGCGGTGATTTATGCGATAAGGATTTTATAGTAAAAAACTTTCCAAATCCGGATGATTATAAAAAATTCGTTTTAGATTATTACTCAACAAAACAAATGCTTAAGAAGTTGAAAAAGTACATATAGTTTCCATGTTCATGTGCCAGTCACCTTTCGGGATTGTCGAGATTGAGGAAACCGATACATTGCATTCAGAGGTAACTAACACAGAACACTAAGAGGTGACTGGCACATGGCAAGGCATAATAAAAAAAATGACAAACCTAACACAAATAGAAACCGAGTTAAAAAAACGATTAACATATCCATACAAATGGGGAAGGAAGCAAAACGATGAGTTCGATAAGCTTACTAATTTTATCTACCGCACGTTTTTATTTGATGATGTTATAAAAGAAATAAACAGCAGATTTAAGAACGATAAAGAACATAAGAATATTTCAAACTATGCACTTAACAGGTGGTATAACTTCTGGTCTGCGCAGGCAGTTGAGAAAATATTCTGCTCACTTCCAAACGTAAAGCCCGCACTCGATAGTAAAGACAGGTTAGTTGATTTTACAATTGACGGAGTTACGTTCGATCACAAAACATCTGTCTTCCCCAAAAACTTTCCGTATCCGTTAAATGAAGCAGTTAAAAAAACTGATGAGTTAATTAACTGGCTTTATAGGAATCAATCGCAGCAGCAGCGCAAACATTTAAAGAACAGGTTGTTTATTGTACTTTATTCTCCTGATGGCGAGCACTGGAAACTAAAAGCAGAAATCTCCTGGCTGAAGGAAAGGATTGAAATGTATATGAAAGGTTTTAATCCTCATTATCTTTTTAAATTCCAGTTTGAAAAAGGGCATTACACTCTCGCAGACATTATTTGGGCGATAAGAGATTAATCATGTGCCAGTCACCTTTCGGGATTGTCGAGACCGAGAGAACTGATACATAGTATTCTGAGGCAACCAACACATAGTACTAAGAGGTGACTGGCACATGGTATAGCAGACGTAACCGATACATTGCATTCTGAGGTAACCAACACATAATACTCAGAGGTGACTGGCACATGACATGACAATAATTTTATATCGCCGAATATTTTTATAATTTTACTTTACACTTTATATAGAGTGATAAAACACATTTGTATAATAACCTTATTCATCTAACCGGAATTAAATAATGGAAAATAAAAATAATAACAAAACCGCTTTGCGCCTTGAAGGTAAAAACGCCATCGTTACAGGAGGCAGCCTGGGAATTGGCTCTTCTATTGCAATTAAATTAGCCGAGTTTGGAGCTAATGTAGCTATCAACTATCGAAAGCATAAGGAAGAAGCTGATGAAGTAATAAAAAAAATTGAATCGCTTGGAAGAAAAGGACTTGCAGTTCAGGCGGACATATCAGATTTTGATATTGCGCTGAAAATGGTTGACCAGGTAATAAATGAATTCGGCAGCTTGGATATTTTAGTAAACAATGCCGGCATCAACTGGGATGGTGTAATATGGAAAATGTCTGAGGAACAATGGGATAAGGTCATTAATATTAATCTCAAAGGATATTTTAATTATCTACGCGCTGCAGCCCCGGTTTTCCGTGAACAAAAATCGGGGAAAATTGTCAACGTTACTTCAATCAACGGGCTGCGCGGAAAATTCGGACAGTCAAATTACTCCGCATCAAAAGCCGGTATAATCGGATTAACAAAAACAGTTGCAAAGGAATTAGGGAAATACGGAATAAATGTAAACGCCGTTGCACCCGGTTTAATCGAAACGGATATGATGAAACAGGCATCCGAAGAAGTACGCAAAATGGCTATCGATGAAATCGTTCTGAAAAGAATCGGACAACCGGAAGAGGTTGCTAATGTAGTTGCTTTCCTCTGCACTGAAATGGCTCGCCACATTACCGGAGAAGTAATAAAAGTTGATGGCGGACAGTATATTTGAGATTCGTAATGTACGAAGTGAGATTTATAATGTACGAATAATAGTATCTGTGCTTTAATTTTTAGAATGTTTTTTAGGAACAACTTTAACAATTGATCTAATTGCTCTAATTAACCTAATTGATCTAAAAAATGACCAATACAACAAATAACAAGAAGTGGGATTTAGAAGAAAGGACAGCAAGATTTGGAGAGAATGTAATACTATTTTGCAAAAAAGTACCAAGAGGTCCGATTACAGATCCACTTATAACACAACTGGTAAAGGCAGGTACAAGTGTTGGAGCAAATTATTGCGAAGCCGATGATGCCGAGAGTAAAAAAGATTTTAAACATAAAATAGGCATTGTTAAAAAAGAATCACGGGAGTCGAAGCATTTTATAAGAATGATTATCGTAGCAGCTCCAATATTAGAAGAGGAAGGTAAACCATTATGGCAGGAAGCAAAAGAGCTAAATTTAATTTTCAACTCAATCTATAAAAAAGTAAAGTGATAACTACTGACAGTATTAAACAAAAAGTAAACAAAGAGATTAATAATTGTGAATTGTACATTGGGTTTTAATTAGGTTAATTAGATCAATTAGGTAAATTAGGTCAATTAAAATTCTATATTTAAGGAAGCAGATAAACTAATAGAAATTTTTACACAGTCTTTAAAAACCTTAAAATCGTAATTCGTACATTGTAAATCGTAAATAAAAAATCTAATAAAAATTAAAAACAAAAAGAAAAAACCATGGAACTAAATGATATAGTAGCCATCTCGGCAGTAAGAACCCCAATGGGGAAATTCGGCGGTACACTTAAAAATATTCCTGCTTATGATCTCGGAGCAGTTGCAGTAAAAGAAGCTGTAAAACGAGCTTCAATTACGGGTGAGCAGGTAGATGATGTAATACTTGGAAGCTGCAGGCAGGCAGGCAACGGTCCGAACCCTGCAAGAACGGCATCGGTAAAAGGAGGGGTTCCGGAATCTGTACCGGTAGTTACTTTAAATATGGCTTGTCCATCCGGAATGAGAGCAATTGCATTTGCCAGTCAGTCAATCCGTCTTGGCGAAGCGGAAATGCTAGTAGTTGGCGGATTCGATAGTATGAGTACAATTCCATACCTTTTAAAAGGAGCCCGCTGGGAAGGATTTAAAATGGGAAATAAAGTTATAGAAGACGGCTGGAGCGACAGTATCGATCCGTTAATCGGGCAGGGTATGGGAGATACAGCGGAAAATCTTTACGATAAATATAAAATACCACGGGAAGAACAGGATGAATTTGCAATAAGCAGTCACATGAAAGCAGCGGCGGCTCAAAAGAACGGATGGTTCGATGAAGAAATTGTTCCGGTTGAAATTCCTGCTACAAAAAGAACTCCTGCAATTACTTTTGATAAAGACGAAACAATCAGGTATAAAATTGACAGGGAGAAAATGGCTAAGCTAAGACCGGCGTTCAGAAAAGATGGAACGGTTACAGCGGGAAATGCCTGCGGATTGAGTGACGGCGCAACGGCTCTTGTCATCACACATAGAAAAAAGGCAGAAGAGTTAGGAGTGAAACCTTTATTCTCAGTTATTTCTTATAGCCAGATTGCAGTGGGACCCTCAACAATGGGCGAAGGACCCGCTTTATCAATTCCGGCTGCACTAAAAAAAGCCGGGATGACATTGACTGATATGGACCTTATCGAAGTTAATGAGGCATTTGCAATTCAGGTGTTAGCGAATGAAAAAGTTTTGAAATGGGATAGAGAAAAGCTTAATATCCACGGAGGGGCTATTGCTTTAGGTCATCCAACAGGAATAAGCGGTGCAAGGATAATTGTAACTTTGCATTATGCACTAAAACGCTTGAAAAAGGAATATGGCATCGCAGCAATCTGTGGCGGCGGCGGTGTAACTATGGCTACGGTTATTAAGAATGAGCTTTAATATAATTCGAATTGCAGGTTAAAAGAAAGCCCTGTTTTTTAAACGCTGAAACCAACAAGGAATTCCCTCGGAAAGATTCAGCCAACAAATACAAAAAAATATTTTTATAAAAATCGTATAACCAAATTTGGTTAAAAGTTTGATTTTGCGATTGAATCTCAGACAAATAAATCTTATTATTGATTTTGTTAACGTAAAATGAATATTTATATTTATGAAATTTATTATTTGAATGAAATAGAATGAGCACGCTACAAGAGATAATTAACAAATGTAAAAATTTGGCATTCGATCTTAATTTTGAAAAAGCAAAAGAGTGGAAAGCCGAAGAGAATGACAGAGTTTTGATAGGTTATATGCCGATCTACTTCCCGAGAGAAATTGTTCATGCAGTTAATGGTTTGGCTGTAGGCATTTTAGGTGTGGGAGACAGGAAACAGGTTATTAAAGGTGATGCGTATTATCAATCATATATCTGCCGCATTCCGAGAGGAATAATTGAGCTGGCTTTAGACGGTCATCTCGAAGGTTTTGACGGCTTTGTTTTTCCATCCATCTGTGATGTAATAAGAAATCTTTCCGGTATGTTTCAAATTCTTAAAAAAGGAAAGTTTGTTGATTATCTCGACTACCCGCAAAACTTCCAGCTCGAAGTTGGAGGAGAGTTTTATAAGAATGAATTGCAGCAGGTACTTAATGAAATAAAAAAAATAAACAAAGTTGAAATCATACCGGAAAAGTTAAACCATTCGATAAAACTCTATAATAATAATAGAAATTTAATTGAAAAGATTTATGATGTAAGACAAAAATTCCCCTGGCGTCTTACAGCAGAAGAATTATATTATATTGTAAGGGCAGGATTAGTAATGCCCGTTGAGGAGCACAATAAAATACTTGAAGATGTTTACGGATATATTCAGGAGGAAATTGGTGAACCGATGGATAAAATAAAAGTAATTATCTCCGGTGCCTTCTGCGAACAGCCGCCGGTAAGCTTGATAAAAACAATTGAGATGGCTGGATGCTACGTGGTGGATGATGATATGATACTCGGATCAAGATGGATAGAGGGTAATGTTAATGATGATACCGATGATCCGTTGAACGCACTTGTAGAAGCTTATTTAACAAAGAGCACTTTTTCTTCATCGGTGTATGATATTAATAATCCGAAGGAAGACCGGCTGATAGAACTCGTTGAAAAAAGAAAAGCCGATGGGATAATTTTTGCAGCCCCCAGCTTTTGCGATCCCGCTTTGCTGGACAGACCGCTGCTTCAAAAAGCTTGTGATGACAGGAATGTAAGATACATTAGTTTTAAATACAGTGAGAATACAGGGCAGTTCAAAAATATTAAAGAGCAGGTAGGTGCTTTTGCGGATTCTATTAAACTGTGGAGCGACGAGCTGATCGAAAGCTAACTATGATTCCATTTTTAAAGGTAATTATACTGTAAACAAAAAATTTAAATTCTTAACTCATGTTACGCAAATTCTGTTTTTGGCTAGGAGGCTGTTCAAAATAATGTGTCATTCCTTTGAAAAAGGGAATCTAAAACTTTAATTCTACATCAGATTCCCACTTTCGTGGGAATGACAACAAAGATAAAGGTAAATAAATTATTATATTGTTAATTAATAAGTGTTAATGCAATGTCATCAAAACCGGAAAAAGAAAATAGGAAAGTTGAAAAAGAGAAAAGTATGATCATCCAGAAAGAGATGATCGGGAAACTCTTTAAAGATTTAAGTACTGCAAAAGAAACTGGCAAAAAGGTTGTTTATACTTTTGTGCCGGGCAATCTTTCCGAGTTGATCCATGCGTTCGATATGCTCCCTGTATATCCCGAGATAAATGCTCTTCAATCGGGTATGAGGAAAAAATCGGGCGGATATATTAGGGAAGCCGAAAAGTACGGGCACTCGGAGGACGTATGTACTTATGTAAAATGTGATATAGGTATGATGCTGAATGGGAATATCGGACCTACCGGCGAAAAAATTCCCGACCCCGATTTATTGCTCTTAAGCTACACCGGCTGCTTTACATTTATGAAATGGTTCGAAAATCTTGAAGACCTTTACCCCGGTGTTGAAATAGCTATGCTGCACACACCTTATCAGAAGGATGGGGAAATTACAGAGGAAATGACACAGTACATGGTTAAGCAGCTTAAGGAAGAAGTGATTCCGAAGATGGAAAAAGTTTCCGGTATAAAATACGATGAGACAAAATTAAAAGGTATCCTTGAAAATTCTGTTAAAGCCGAAGACCTTATTGTAAAAATTTTCGATACGCCGAAAAATATCCCGTCGCCGATCGATGCCTACTTTGCGGGAGTTTATTATATAGGTCCTATTAATATAGGTTTCAGGGGTACATCCGAAGCGGTTGATTATTATGCCGAATTGTACAAGGAAATTTTAGAAAGGGTTGAAAAGGGATTAGGTCCTGTAACACCGGAAGGAGAGATAAACGAAGAACGGTTCCGGCTGGTTGTTGAAGGTCCCCCAAACTGGACGAGCTTCCGCGAGTTTTGGAAATTGTTTTACGATCTCGGTGCGGTAATAGTCGCTTCATCTTATACAAAGGTCGGGGGAGTTTATGATACCGGTTTCCGGCACAATCCCGGTAAGCCGCTTGAAAGCTTATCAGAGTATTGTATGTTTTGCTACACAAATTTAAATCTCCCGCAGCGAATCGATTTATTATCGAATTGCATTACCGAGTATCACGCCGACGGATTTTTAGTCAACTCTATTAAGAGCTGCAACTCATTCTCTGCAGGGCAGCTTTTAATGATGAGAACATTAGAAGAGAAATTGGAAATCCCGGTTGGTTTTATAGAATCCGATCTTGTCGACCCGAGATACTTCTCTTATGCGAATATTAAAAACCGGCTGGAATCTTTCTTCCAGATGCTTGAACAGCGAAAAATAATTTTAGCACAATAATAATTATAATTATAAAGTGAAAAGTGAATAAATATTATCTTGGTGTTGATCTAGGATCAACAACTTCAAAAGCAATTATAATCAATGAAAAAGATGAAATAATAGGGAGAGGCATAACAAACACAAGGGCGAACTACAAAGTTGCTGCCGATATAGCCCGTTTGGAAGCTACATTCGATGCGAGATTCAATCTCTTAGAACGAAAATTAAGTGATGAAATAAAATCCCACCCCGAAAACCGAAGATATATTGAAGATATGAAAGCAGTGTTTAAATATCTTCAATTTAAAAAGCGGCTTGAAAGCTTATATGCCCAGCTTAAGCAAACGGTTGAAACAACTTTTAAAAACGGGATAAAGAAAACAATTTCGGGTTATGTAGATGAAATAATTTCTACTGTAGAACCTATAATCCGGGGCGAATATTTAAACGGGAACCTTGGAGCAAAGAGCCAGTTTTTCCGCGATATAATCGGTGAAAAGTATCATGAACAGGTTGAAAAATACAATAAAGATTTCTTCGAACCTTTGATGCTTGCGTTCGATAAAAGTATAACCCCTGTTGAAAACGAAATGGTAGAATATGATTTTGTTGAACTTGTTCATGAATCAATAAACATTCTCGATGAAAAGTATGAGGAACTGAGCAACTCAAATAATGATGAAAGGAGCATTCATTTTGATGCCGAACTGCATTTGCTGGAAGGTAATTATAAAGACGTTTCCGATTCGTTAAAAGAACACATCGAGCAGATTGCAAACATGGATATTCACATTGCAAATATGGTCGGCACGGGTTACGGCAGGGCATTGCTGCCTTTCCCGGAAGATTGTATTAAATCGGAAATTTTGTGTCACGCTTTCGGTGCTCACGCTATTTTCCCAAATACGAGAACCGTTTTGGATATCGGCGGGCAGGATACAAAAGCTATACAGGTTGACAGCCACGGACTCGTAACAAGCTTTCATATGAATGATAGATGTGCTGCCGGCTGCGGACGCTATCTCGGTTATGTCGCCGATGAATTTAGTCTTTCTCTTAACGAATTAGGACCGCTGGCACTCGATGCCCAGAAGGAAGTAAATATTTGTTCTACTTGTACCGTGTTTGCAGGCGCAGAAATTCGCGAACTGCTGAATGTAGGTGAAAAACGCGAAGATATTCTTGCAGGACTCCATAAATCAATTGTGATAAGGGCTATGTCGTTAATAGCACGTTCCGGCGGAGTGAGAAATGAATTTACTTTTACCGGTGGTGTCGCACGTAATCAAGCTGTACTTAAATATATTACCGAGATGATTTATGATAGTTATGGTAATGATATAAAAATTAATATTCATACGGATTCGATTTTTATGGGTGCTTTAGGCGGCGCAATGTTTGCACGAAGGAATTTGAAAGCAGACTTGCTGCCGAAGAAAAATTCAAAGCAAATTAAAAAGGTTAATTAATTATTTTAATGTTTGGATGTTAAAACCCAATCTTGATTTAGTGGTTCCTTAATGGGGTTGTCTAAAAAGTTAGGATTATGTTGTCATTCCCTTGAAAAAGGGAATCTAAAACTTAAAATATGTAGCAGATTTCCACTTTCGTGGAAATGACATTTCAGTAAAAGCTACTTTTTAAACAACCTGCAATTGATAATAAGTTGTTTTTAATTGCCACGACTTTTAAGTCGTGGGAAAAATTAAAAGCAAGGATTCTGGGCTTTAGCCCAGACAATAAAAACTTAATTACTCTTAAATACTGATTTGTTCAATAACTAATTTTTATTATTAGTATCGATTACGTAATTAAACATGTTTCAATAAAAGAAAGTAAAATTGCTATTGATGAACAATAAACTTTATACTTTAGGAATAGACGTAGGCGGGAGTTACATAAAAGTTGTTTTGATGGAATATGGTAACAACCCGGTTATTATTTCTAAAAAAACAGAAAAGATAAGAAAGCGTAATCCTGTAACCGTAGCCGAAGAGCTGATAAATCTTATTTTAGATAAAAATCAATTAAAGCACGATGATATTGCATATCTTGCTTCTACCGGCGAAGGAGAACTTGTAGAACATAAAACCGGGCATTTTTATAGCATGACGACACATGCAAGAGGCGGTATTTTTCTTTCTCCCGGAGTTAAAACTGTTGTTGATATGGGTGCGCTTTTTGTAAGGGCAATTAAAATAAATGAAAAAGGCAAAGTGCTCGATTACAAAATGACCGGGCAATGTGCTTCCGGTTCCGGACAGTTTATAGAAAACATTTCACGTTACCTTGGATTAGCTATTGAAGAAGTTGGTGATATTTCCCTGCAGGCAGAAGCTCCCGAAACTCCTTCGGGCATTTGCGCCGTACTTGCGGAAACCGATGTTATAAACATGGTATCAAGAGGAATCTCTACTCCGGATATTATTAAAGGAATCCATTTATCCGTAGCCAATAGAGTTGTCCGGCTGCTCTCTTCATTAAAAGCAGAGTCGCCTATTGCATTAACAGGCGGAATGGCGACGAATAAGGGAATGGTTCAAGCGATAGATGAATTGGCAAAGGAAAGCAAGTATGAGTTTGAATTCAGAACCAGTCCCGATGCAATATATGCAGGAGCGTTGGGTGCTGCCCTGTGGGGAGGTTTCAGATATTTAAAATTGAAAGAGAAAAAAGAAGCGATTGTTAAGTAAGTAAATCAATTTTAATTTTGAGAAAGAAAGTCACTAAAACTCAAAGAATCGAAGAAAAACGTAGAATAAATATGACCCATAATTTAAACTTGGTGAATCTTTGTGTCTTAGAGTCTTGGTGGCAAAATAATTCATTAGAAACTGATAAAATTCTAAATTGTAGAAAACTAATTTTATAAAATTTAAACAGAAATTTCTTTCCATACTAAAGCGGATAAAAAAATGGGAAAGAGTGATTCTTCAACATTAAACAGAAACGAACGGATACTTGAATCCGAAAAAAAATTAGGCGAAGTCATTCCTAATATTGCACTGCTCTTGCAAAGGAACACAAAACGCTTCGGTGAGAAAATTGTTTTCCAGGAAAAGAAGGATGGTAAATATCGGGGAATAACATGGAACCAATTCTACAAAGACATTGAGAATATTGCTTTAAACTTAAAGAGTTTCGGTTATTCACCTGGCGATAAAGTAGTTATCTATTCTCAGAACCGGCTCGAAATGCTCGAATTCGAATTGGCTGTTATGGCTTCGGGCGGGGTTGCAGTACCAATCTTTTTTAACTACAACAGCGAAACGGCTGAACAATTAATAATTCATTCCGATGCAAAGTTTCTTGCGGTAGGAGGAAGCTTGCAATTGGGACGAATCAATCCCGGATTACCTTTACGGCAAATCTTTACTTTTGATTCATTTGATAAATTAGAAAACCCTGAAGTTTTAAACGAACGTAATAACGTAACTCAGTTCAGTAATTTGTTAGCTGCTAAAAGCAATACCGATTACAATTTGAATTTTGAAGCACAGCCGGATGATATTTGTTTGAATATGTACACATCGGGGACGATGGGAAATCAGAAGAGTGTACAATTGACCCATAAAAATATTTTATCGCAGCAAGCCGCACTGAATATCATCTGGAACCTGGATGAGAATGACCGCTTTCTTAGCTTTCTTCGCTGGCATCACAGCTTCGGCGGGATTTTTGAAATCTTCAACGCATTATATAACGGCGCGATGCTCTCTCTCGAATCAAGTCTGGGAACCGATCCGAAAGAAATATTAGAGAATTGGAAACTAGTTAAACCGACAATCTTCTTCAGCGTGCCCGTAATTTACCAGGCGTTGGTAGATATGATTTTGGAGGATAAAAAAGCAGAGGAAGAATTTTTCCATCCGGAATTAAAGTTTGTCTTTACTGCCGCTGCACCGCTTCCAAAGCATATCTCCGATGAATTTGAAAAAAGAAATATTCCTGTTATTGAAGGATGGGGACTGACCGAAACATCTCCCTGCTGCACGCTTACCGATCCTAACATTAAAAGAGAACCCGGCGTTATCGGCTCCCCGATTCCGGGTGTGAGTATAAAGATTGCCGACGACGGGGAAATACTTGTAAAAGGACCTAATGTGATGCTCGGATATTATAAGAACGATAAAGCGAATGAAGGAATATTTACAGACGATGGCTGGTTCTGTACCGGTGATATCGGGGAAATTACAGATACCGGGCTAAGACTTATAACCCGCAAGGATAGGATATTCAAATTGTTAAATGCCGAAAAGATAATCCCCACAAAATTAGAAGGCAGCATTACAAGTAAATGTCATTACATCTCTTATGCACTGGTAGAGGGCAGCGGAAAGAACTACCCGGTTGCATTACTTTTTCCGAATCGTCACCTGCTAAACAGACCCGAAGACAGTGTTGATATTGAACTTGAAAACTGCCTCTGCCCGAACAGTCTTGAGGAGTTATCTGATTGCCTGCATAATTGTTTGAATGATGTAAACTGTAGTTTAAAACAGAAATTTGCAAGAATTAAAGCCGCAATGCTTATCGATGACGAGCTGTCGGTAGAAAACAAGACTTTAACACCGTCATTAAAGCTCGCACCGAATAATGTTAAGGAAGTTTACAAAGCATATATTGAAAAGTTATATGGTGCTGATAGTAATCTTAAGGAACATGTTTATATCATCCCCTTAGATGATTGAAAGAGATTAAAAATGTATGAAATAAAGACGACAAAACTATTAAAAAAAGTAATGCGCGATTATTTTGTCGGGATGAGCAGCGGTAACAAAAAAATCGCCTGGTGTACAAGTGTTGGTCCTGCAGAGTTATTACGGTCTTTTGGTTTTGAAGTTTATTTTCCCGAAAATCATGGCGCTTTATTAGGCGCAACACGCACCGCGGGAGATTATATACCGGTTGCCACAAAACTTGGTTACTCGAGTGAGATTTGTTCTTACTTAACTTCCGATATAGGTGCTTACTTAAGTAATGAAACGCCGTTGCTAAAACATTACGGTGTTAAGTCTATCCCCAAACCCCATCTTATTGTTTATTGCACCAACCAATGCCGCGAAGTACAGGATTGGTTTACGTATTTCGGCAAGGAGTTCGGCTGTCCCGTGGTTGGAATTAAACCGCCGAGACATCTTAATGAAGTTACAACTTCGGATGTTCAGGATGTTTCTGCTCAATTTAAAGCAATGATTCCCGTTTGTGAAGAAACATCAAAAAGTAAATTCGATATTGAAAAATTCGGGGAAGCGGTTAAGTTAAGTAAAGAAGCAACCGTACTCTGGAGAAAAGTATTGGAAACCGCAAAACATTCTCCCGCACCGATAAGTTTTTTCGACGGTGCAATTCACATGGGTCCCATTGTAGTTTTAAGAGGAACCCGGCAGGCAATAGATTATTATAAAGTATTGCTAAATGAATTAGAGAAAAATATTAGTGAAGGAACCGGGTTTTTGGAGAATGAACTTGGCAGGGTTTACTGGGAAGGAATGCCGATCTGGGGTAAGTTGAGATATATGTCAAACCTGTTCGCTCAAAACAACACAGCCGTTGTTGCATCCACTTATTGTAATAGCTGGATATTCGATGACTTTGACGAAGACAATCCTTTCGAATCTACGGCATTAGCTTACTCGGAGATATTTATTAACCGGAGCGAAGAAGCGAAACTTAATATGCTTAAATTGCTTATTGATGAATTTAAAATTGACGGTGTTATATTCCACGAAGCCAAAACATGTTTTAATAATTCTAATGCGAGTTTTGGAATGCCGTTGCGGCTGAAAGAAGAAACAGGTGTCGATACGCTTGTAATCGAAGGTGACCTGTGTGATTTGAGATTCTTTTCCGAAGGACAAACGACAACGAAAATAGAAACTTTTATTGAACAAATAACATAAAATATCATGGATGTAAATAAATATAAAATCGGTATCATCGGGTTAGGTCCCGTTGGATTAACACTCGCAGCACATTTTAAAGAAGCCGGCTGCGAAGTTCATATTTGCGATGTAGAAAAGAAAAAAATAAACCTGATACGAAGTAACGGGGTTGAATTAGTCGGCAAGATTGAAAAATCTACCTACTTCAATCATATTTATTCTTCGGTTTCCGAATTGCTCGAGCAGAAAATTGATATATTGATTTGTTCCGTTAAAGCTTATCATGTTAATTCTGTTTTGGATCAGATTGATAAAAACGTTGCCGACGGGTTATATCTTATAAGTGCACAAAACGGCATTGATATCAGGCAGAAATACACAAGCCATTTTAACGAATCACAAATATTAAGAATGGTTATAAATTATGCTGGTAATCTGAACGCACCGAATGTTGTGAATGTTACTTTCTTTAATCCGCCCAATTATATCGCTTCGATTGATGATTCGAAACATGAAGTTGCAGAATGGTTATCGACAATTCTTACCGGTGGAAACCTTGAAACCAAATGGATCGATTCGTTTACTATCGAGGATAGAATCTGGGAGAAAACAATACTGAATGCCGCTTTAAGTCCGCTTTGTGCAATATCAAAATTAACAATGAAAGAAGCAATGGCGCATCCCGATACTTTAGAAATTATTGAGCAGATTATTTTGGAAGCAATGGAAGTGGCAAAAGCCGAAGAAATAAAATTACACGATAACTTTTTAAAGCTTTGTATAAGATACCTTAAAAATGCAGGCGATCACTTTCCTTCGCTTGCGGTCGATTTACTCAGTAAGAATGAAACAGAGATCGATTATATGAACGGTAAGATAGTGGAATACGGAAGAAAACATTATATAAGAACCCCGCTTAATCTTACTTTTACTAATTTAGTTAAAGCGATCTCGCACAAAAACATTCAGTTAAAGGCAGATCAGCTACCGGAGCAGGAATCAATATCGGATGAATAAAAAACTATTAATGAATTTTAAAATAAATTGAATATGTACATACTGGATTTTAAATACCATAAACCGCAGACACTCGAAGAGGCGTGCAGGATACTTGAGCAGAGCGAAAATGCTGCTCCGATAGCAGGCGGTACCGATATTTTAGTTGAAATAAAAAAAGGTCTTCGGCATAATGATGATATAGTATCTTTAACGGAAATCCGGGAGCTGAAAATAATTGAAGAGAGCGAAGACAGTCTTTTAATCGGAGCAGGTGTAACTCACAACGAATTAAAGAACTCCCGGTTTGTAAAAGAAAAATATCCTGCCCTCGTCGAAACTGCATCTATGATAGGAACCGAGCAGATCAGAAATACAGCAACGGTTGGCGGAAACCTTTGCACAGGTGCTTCGTGCTGCGATATGGCACCTGTTTTAATAGCTTTAAATGCCGATGTTGAAATTACAAGCTCGAAGGAAAGAAGAATTGTACCGCTAAAGGATTTTTTCATCTTTCATAAAGAAACTTCTCTAAACAAGGGAGAATTAATGACGAAGATAATCGTTCCACTTCCCGAAAAAAATACGGGAGTCGGTTTCGAG
>BDSV01000155.1 GCA_002898075.1 bacterium BMS3Abin03 | reverse complement strand
ATTCGATCAAATAGTTGTCTGATGAAATAATACTTTTCCCAATTTCTTTTTCTGCTTCTTTTCTTGCATTGCCTGCAACACCGCCGCCGCGTTTTGCAACTTGTTTGTTTTTATCAAATGTTTCGGGTTCTTCTTCCTTGGAAATTTCAGTTGTTACTTTTTCGCCAAGCATTGTGAAAATTAATTCTAAGTCTGTTCACCCCGTTAGATAATTCTTTAGCCTGTTTTTTATATATCTTTTTCCCCAAGATGTTTTTAAATATTTTTCTCTATGGGTTGCATCTTGTTGATTGAAGCACACCTCACAATAAACCAATTTCATTGGAATACGATTTTTTGTGGAACTTACTTTCCCTTGATTATGTTCTCTTAATCTATTTCCCAAGTTTGAAGTATAACCAACATAGAATTGGTTATCTTTTTCTGATTGCAAGACGTAAGTATAATAATTCATAACGCAAAAATTAAATATCTAACGGGGTCAATGTGGTCGCGCAAATTTTCTCTTTTAAGTCTTTTAAATTTCTTATATTCATTCGGTGTCATACCAAATGTTGCCTTTGAAATTTCTGCAGTAAGAATTGAATATTCTGTTTTGCTTTCAATTCTTCTTTCTTTCCACTCGTCTGTTAAATTTTGTCTTATTGCGATTCCGCGTAATCTTTTATCAATCCAATCTTTAGAATATCCTTTCTGCTCATACAACATTTTCATTCTTTGCTGAGCTAACTCAGGGTCTTCAATCTCCTGGACTCTTTCGTAGCCAACTTTTGCCAGCCAGCGTTTAAATGGTTCTGCTTTGGGTGACGGAATCGATTGGATTATGCGGAAAATATTCTCCGTGTTTCCTGCAAGTGTCTTTCTTTTTTTACCCGTTTCAGTAAGCATTTCTACATGGGGACAATTTGTCCCTATGTACGTTCTTAGTTCGTTATCTCTTTTACGTATTTTTTTCAAATAATCTGTAGCGTTGATAGAATCTGTTAATGCTCCAACAATATCAACAACTGAAAAATACCATTGATTCTGGTACCAAGATCTACGAATTTTTTTATTATCGAATAGAACAATTTTAGTATCTTTTTTCATAAATACCTTTTTGTTTTAATAACATTTATTTTCACTCATTTTTACTCCTTAATTAATTTCTTCACCAACCTATTTATCTCTTTCATTTCCCTGTGTAAATGTTTTTTTCTACTCGCTAGCATCCATGAGTGGCTGTTGAGTCATGCTGCGTTAAATTTTCTTCAATAAATTTTGCTGCTTCTTTATTAGCATTTTTAATTTTGTTAAAATATTCAAGAATGAGTTTATTTTTCATATTCGTTTCATCGCAACTAGCAGAGTTAAATTAATCCGATAACAATAATAGACTTTCTAAAAATAAGTAATTTCAGACTTTAATTAAATTATTTTACTGGTGTTACACAAATGATATAAGCATAAGCGAAATGATGGGTTAAATTAGTGTATGATGAAAAATCTATTTTTTCTGCAGCTATGCCGCTAAAAGTCTTTACTTCTCAAACAAATCGTACAAAACAGGAATAACGATAAGTGAGAAAAACATCGAGCCGACTAACCCGCTGATAACAGCTATTGCAAACGGCTGCAATATTTCACCTCCCGTACCCAATTGTAATGCTAAAGGAAGGAAGCCCGCAATAGTTGTTGTGTTTGTCATTAATATCGGGCGGATGCGAATTCTTCCGGCTTGAAGCAGCGCTTCCACTTTCGATTTGCCTATGGCGCGATAACGTGCGGTAAAATCCATTAACAATATTCCGTTGTTAACTACAATTCCCAATACCGTAATAGTTCCGATGAAAGATGAAATATCCAAGCTCGTACGCGTAACATATAATCCGATTATGACGAACGTAAAAGAAAAAACCGTTCCTAAAAAGATTGCGAGAGCTGTGCGGAACCTGTTGAATTCAAACAGCAGCACAACGAAAATAAGTAAAGCGGCAAGCACCAAAACAAAAAATAATTGTTCAAAAGATTTTAGCTGACTTTCATAATCGCCGCCGAGATAAACCGAGACACCGTAAGGAAGCTTAACTTTGCGTAGAACATTTTTTACGTCTTCAACAACACTGCCTAAATCGCGTCCCGAAATATCAGCCAAAACTTTTGCAACCAAACTACCGTTTTCGTGCAAGATTGATGCTTCGCCTTCGCGGATATTAATTTTAGCAATCTGATTTATCGGAACCATTGCACCGTTTGGAGAAAGTATTTGCAATTGCTTTAGCGCTTCGAGATTTTCGCGGAACGATTGCGGATATCGTAATCGTACTCCCACTAATCTCATTCCCTGCTTTATGTAAGTAGATACTCTTCCCCAGATTGCAGTCTCAATTAATTTTTGTACATCGCCCGGATTAAAACCAAGCTGAGAAGCTTTCTCGTGATCGACCTGAATATCAAACTCGGGCTCTGCAGGAAGCTCGGCTGGAGTTAAACCTACCAAACCCTTTACCGGTTTTAATTTTTCATAAATCTCCTGGGCTGTTTTTTGTAAAACTTTATTATCATTTCCGAAAATTAAAATGTCAATCGGTTTTTCTTCTCCCGCAAGATCTTTTAATCTATCGGGCAGCACCTGCACAAAATCTAAATACAATCCGGGGATTTGCACCTTCGCTTTTTTGTCCAGATCATTCATGATTTGAAAAGTGGAACGTCGATGATCTTCTCTTAAACTTATAAGATAATCGCCTTCATTTGCCGGATGACGATGAGCAATACCCCTGCCCGTGCGGCGTGAATATGCTTCGATTTCAGAATCTTTTTTCATAATATCTTCAAACTGCAGTAAGAGTCTGTTTGTTTCTTCCAGCGATGTGCCCGGCGGTGCCTTGTAGTTCATAACAAACGCACCTTCATCCCATTCGGGTAGAAAT
>BDSV01000154.1 GCA_002898075.1 bacterium BMS3Abin03 | reverse complement strand
ATGAGACGCTGGAGGATGTTGTCGGGCGTCTGCTGAAAGAAAGGGAATTAAAGATTGCTACGGCAGAGTCGTGTACCGGCGGACTGATTGCTCATACTTTAACCAATGTTGCGGGCAGCAGTGTCTACTTTGAACGCGGAGTTGTTTGCTACAGTAATGCTTCCAAAGTTGAGATACTAAAAGTTGATGAAGATACTTTAATTAAGCACGGTGCTGTGAGTCAGGAAGTGGCAATGCAGATGGCTGATGGTGCCAAATCAACAAGCGGGACGGATATAGGGTTGGCAGTAACCGGCATTATGGGTCCCACCGGTGCAACTACTGATAAGCCGGTTGGTTTGGTTTACATTGGTTTTTGCGATGATAAAGTTTGTACTGTTAAAAAATTTGTTTTCGGCAACGAACGATTGTTGAATAAAGAAAGAACTATGCAGGCGGCGCTTGATATGGTTAGGAGGCAACTGCTCGGGATTTCGTCCGATGGTTAGACTTTTTGTTGCGCTGAATATTCCATCTGATATTAAAGAATATCTTTTAAATACTTGCCGTCATTTAGCTGTGCATCCCGATAAATTCAGATGGGAAACGCCGGATAAAATTCACCTCACTTTGAAATTTATAGGAGAGGTTGAGGATAATTTAGTCGATTCGATTAAAACAGAACTTGACTTTATAAAAAATTATCATTCTTTTAACTTTTCGGTTTCTAAGTTTGATTTCTTTTTCAGGAACGGTGAACCGAGAATTCTTTGGGCAGGATTGAAGACCGATGATCCTATAGACAACTTAATTGAGGAAATAAATCGAAGGTTGGAAAAATTTTCAATTCCGGCAGAAAGAAGAAAGTTTAAACCGCATTTAACAATGTTAAGAATTAAAATACATCCCGGCGAAAAATTTATTCAGGCATTTAAAAACTATGAATTAGGCAAATTGAATTTTACTGCAAAAAATATTTCTCTTATTCGAAGCCGGCTATCTACGGCGAGTGCTAAATATTCTGAAATTAAAAAATATAAATTAAAATAATGGAGGGTTTATGCCCACTGAAAGAGAACAAAAATTAAAAATAATTGATGATGCCATTGCAAGCATAGAAAAGACTTACGGCAAGGGTGCAATAATGAAATTGGGCGACGGTGTAGTAAACGATATCGCTTCTATACCAACCGGCGCGTTATCATTGGATTATGCATTAGGTATTGGCGGAATCCCGAGAGGCAGGGTAACTGAAGTTTACGGACCCGAATCGAGCGGTAAAACAACACTTTGCCTGCATGTAATTGCTGAAGCTCAAAAATTAGGCGGGCTTGCTGCTTTTATTGATGCAGAGCATGCGCTCGATGTTAATTATGCTAAACGTCTCGGTGTAGATACTCCAAACCTCCTTATCTCGCAACCCGATTTCGGCGAGCAGGCGCTTGAAATTACCGATACTCTTGTAAGAAGCAATGCTATCGATATAATTGTAATAGATTCAGTGGCTGCGCTTGTTCCGCGTTCTGAGATTGAAGGCGAAATGGGCGATGCAACAATGGCGGTGCAGGCAAGATTGATGTCTCAGGCATTAAGAAAGTTAACTGCAGCAATATCGAAATCGAAAACAGCGGTTGTTTTTATTAACCAGTTGAGAAGCAAGATCGGTGTAATATTTGGAAATCCCGAAACTACAACAGGCGGTAATGCACTTAAGTTTTATGCCTCGGTAAGGATCGATATAAGAAGAATTGCTGCGATCAAGGATGGTGATCAGGTAATCGGTAACAGGACGAAAGTTAAGATCGTCAAGAGCAAAGTAGCTCCGCCTTTCAAACAGGTTGAATTTGATATTCTTTATAATGAAGGTATAAGTAAAACAGGTGATTTAATCGACCTTGGTGTTCAGCATGGAATAATTAAAAAAAGCGGTGCATGGTTTACATACGGCGAAGACAGATTCCAGGGCAGGGAAAGTTTCCGCCAAAAATTGATGGAAATGACCGAACTAAGTAACAAACTGGAAAAAGAAGTAAAAGAAAAGCTCGGCATGAATAAAAAGGAGAAAGCTGAAACAACAAACGGTGAACAATCTGAAAAACCTAAAGAGAAAAAAGTTAAAAAATAAATTCATTTATGATATAGACTATTTTAATTGGTTATCGGATTTTACCATGAACGGGGCTGTTTAAAAAGTTCAAATTATGTTGTCATTCCCTTGTAAAAGGGAATCTCAAACTTTAATTAAACAGCAGATTCTCACTTTCCCCGATAGAATCGGGACAGGCAGTGGGAATGACATTTCGGTAAAATTTACTTTTTGGACAACCCCATAAAGATTAGATTATAATAAAACCAAAATCCGAAAACCAATTTGTAAAAGGTATATATGAAAGTTACACGGATTGTTAAAAAGGATGCACGCAATGTTATAATTTATTTTGAGGATGATGAAAAACTTATACTCGCATTCGATGTTTTTATGAAAAGCGGTCTGAGGAAAAACGATGAAATTTCTGACGATCGCTTTTCTTCATTAATAGAGGAAAATATTAAATACCACATCAAGCAGAGAGCTTTTCGTTATTTAGGAAGACGTCTTCACTCCGAATCCGAATTACGAACAAAACTTATGCAAAAAGGTTATGAGAAAAAATTAATCAATGAAATCTTAGATGACCTGAAAAGAAATAGTTATATAGATGATAAAGGATTTGCAAATGTCTTTGCCGAAGAAAAATTAAAAAGAAAACAATGGAGCGAAAAGAAGCTTAAAAGTGAATTGATTAAAAAAGGTGTAAATGCAAATATTATTTCTGAGGTTTTACAGAGTAAAATCTCCGATGAAGATAATTTTAATAACGCATTTATTGTTGCCAGTAAAAAGTATGAATCGTTAAAGAAAAGAGGAATTGAAGATAAGCTTATCAGGCAGAAACTAATTACCTTTTTACAATCACGCGGCTATGATTACGATGTCATAAAGCAAGTCTGTGATAAACTGTAAGTGCCAGTCACTTTTAAGTCGTTTTCCTCCAAAGTGACTGGCACTTAGTCTCAAGAACCCTGCCAACAATGAAGCAAAGTATGAAAACCAAAACAAAAAATTTCAAAAATTAAAAATGATTGTTAAGCAGTCGAAAGTTTGTAAAAGAAAAATTAACCAATATGATAGAACGATACCGAAGGAATCGAAGGGAAATGCTTTCGTTGGTAAATACTTCAACCACGTTGTGGTTGTTGTGAACAGGTTGTGTTTACAATTTGCTATTAACGTTCGACACCTTCGGTGTCGTTATCTATCAAATAATATAGATATTTTTATTTATAAAATTCAAAAATCATAATTCCTTGTTCAGTATTCGTTATTCATTTCTTTGTCCCGACTCGCAGGACACTGTCCTGCGCCACGTTAATTTTTAACTTTACAATTATTCTAAAAATTCTTAAAATGTCTTATCAATAAATGGTAATTAGTTATGGGTGGCTTGATAGCTAACATTTTGAACAGTTTTACTCTCTCTCTCTCTCTCTCTCTTTGGGGAGAAAGAAATGATTTTCTTTCTTCCTATTGCTCAGGAGTTGTTCCCATCATTTTATCCTTCAGGATTTGTATAACAACATATACAAATGCAATATATTAATTTTTTTATAATAATATTTCCTTGGAGGATGAAATGAAGAAGTTATTAATAATTTTTTTAGCGTTAATATTTTTAATGCCTGTTGTAAAAGCCCAGGATACCACACCAGCTGTTGAATTATACTTCATAACTGAAAATTTACCTGCAACACCAATTATGACATTTGCTCTTAAAGCACAATCTTCAGTGTGGGATTGGGGAGGTACTGTTGGTCAGGGTTGTTCACCTGGGTATGGTACTTATTTTATAACAAACGATTATGATAATCCTGTCTATATACCCGATTATAACAATATGGGCACACAATCTGGCGGTTTTGATTTTGTTACATCACAAAATTGTTGTCCTGTTTTTGCTTATGGTTTATATAAAGTGACTAGTAACGGAACCAACAAATATTTTTATCTTGATTACAGAGATTATCGTGCCGGTTATTATGATTGTTATAGCCCTCCCTCGATTGGAAATGATATTGATGTATTTATAAAATATAATTACTATACAGATACATATTCGTATAGTCCCACACCTGATGATGATGATTATATTAATATTGTGAATGGAGAATTATTAAATATTTGGGAAATTAAAGGTAAGGGGGCTGGAACTCAATTAACAGGTCAATTTCCTAATTATTGGGCAAACTGCCTTGCAGCAGTAAATAATGGTAATGATCACCCAAGATTAATTTGGGGACCTTATCCAGGTACGCTTCAGGGAACAATCACTGAATATAGAATATATAGGTCTGCAAAACATATACCTGGTCAGCCACCAACGAATTTTAGTCTGTTAGCAATAGTAAATTCAAATGTTTACTCCTATACAGATAATACCGTAACAATGGGAACAGATTTTAATGCCCGAAGCTACTATATTAAATGCGTTTATGAAGACCCTTGGAATCGGATTAATGAAACACCACCCACAAACACTGTTGAAGTTAGATTTAAAATCCCAAGCAAACGCTCTGCATTAAATATTGGTTTTAAGAAAAGATTTAATTACAAACTTGATCAAAACTATCCCAATCCATTTAACCCTACTACACAAATATCTTTTTCAGTTGCTGAAAATTCATTTGTCACATTGAAAATTTTTGATATTTTGGGAAATGAAGTTGCAAGTTTGTTTAGCGGAGAAAAAGAGCCTGGTATTTATACATATACATTTGATGCATCAAAACTTACAAGCGGGGTATATTTTCTTAAATTAATAGCTGAACCTAATACAAAATCAAGTATCAACAGATTTAATAGTTATTCATTTTCTAAAAAGATGCTTTTACTAAAATAGTATCAAATGATACAAATAATTATTTTCGAATAGAGGTGGTATTAATAATAATGTTATCGCTTTAATTAAAATTATTTCAAAATTGAATGTGAAGAATTATAAAATGAAAAATATTAAATTGATTATCTTTTATATGATGTTGCTAACTAATCTATTATTTGCACAGGAATTAATTTGGAATTCTACAGGTGGACCAATGGGTGGAATTATCGGTGGATTGGATATTAATTCTAATGGGGATATCTACGCAGGTGCTTATCCTTTTTTCCAAAATTATAATGGAATTTTCAAATCAACTGATAAGGGAAATAGCTGGGCGAAAATTGAAACGCAATTTGAAGACTTCCAGGTGTTTTCTATTTTTATAACAAAAGGGAATGATATTTGGGTGGGGACTGAAGGTCAAGGGGTATTATATCTTTCAACAGATAACGGGCAAACCTGGGAGAATAAAGCCACTGGATATGGATCTTTTGAATGCTGGGCAATAGGCGAGAGCAAAGACGGAATACTCTTTGCCGGAGATGCTGATGCAGGAAAGCTGTATCGCTCAACAAATAATGGAAATAATTGGGAGTATTTAGGTAATATTGCGCCATTATCATTTGTTGTAGATACTAATAATACTGTTTATACTGGAACTTTCAATGGATTATTCTCATCAACAGATAATGGAATAACCTGGATACAATATAATTTTTTTAATAATGTTCCGATTGCATCAGTTATAATTGATGCACATAACAACATATACTGCGGTACTGGTTATTACGATTCCGGCGATGGTGTATTCTTTTCGACCGATGGAGGACAAAATTGGAGAAGCTTGGGTTTAACTGGTAAAGAAGTACTATCATTAGCTTTTGATTCGAAAGGAACTTTGTATGCAGGCACTCAATTTGACGGTTTGTTTAAGACTTCTGATATGGGTCAAACTTGGACACAACATCAAAATGGTATTTATAAGAAGGAAATTTTTAGATTGAAAATAGACAATGATGATAATATTTTTATAGGATCAGAAGGAGGAGGAAGTGGTTTCTTAAGTTATGGTGGCGGTGGTGTCTTCAAATCAACAAACAGGGGGGATTCATTTGAACAGGTTGGTATACCCATATCTAGCGTGCGAAATATAGTGTTTAGCGGTGACAGCTTGATATTTACTTCAACTCCTTCAGGTGTTCAGAAATATAACAGGATTACGAACAAATGGAAGAACATAGGACTTCACGAAGTTGAAGCGATAGCTATTACAAATGGCAATCTTTTATATGTAGCTACTCATTATGATGGTTTGTATAAATCAACTGATTTGGGAGAGAATTGGCTGCTTACAAACTTAACAGCCGACACTTTAATGCCGGTTTATAATGTACTTGCAATTAATGATGATACTGTATTTGTTTCCACGTCTTATAATCTTAGACTAACTATAGATGGTGGAGAGAATTGGTCTGTTCGCTCAATAATTACAGGTGATAGTAAAGGATTATTTTTCAAAAACAATTCGTTATTGCTAACAGCTCTCCATTCTGGTTCGTATGCTCTTTATAAAACTACAGACTTTGGAGAATCATTTGAATTGTTGTATTCAGGAATAAATACCTGGAATTTTAATAATCCTGTTTATGCAACCGAAAATGGATATGTTTTTCTAGTAAGCCGTGGGACTAATTTAGATGGGATTGTTCGTTCGACTGATGATGGGCTGAATTGGGAACAGGTTTTGTTCAATGACAAATTAGCTGCAACTGTTTTTGCCAATGAAGATGGACTAGTGATTACAGGATCAATAGTATTTACTAATTCAGATACAAATAAAGTACTTCTTTCCACAGATTTCGGTAATTCATGGACAAGCTTTGTACAACCAACCGATGTTAATAATTCTATTAGGGATATAAAACAAGACCCTATGAAAAATTTATTTTTTGGTACATCCTCTGAAGGGTTATTTCAGGTGGATATAATAACAGATGTTGATGAAAAAACAAATAAAAAATTTAATTACTTTCTTTCTCAAAACTTTCCAAACCCTTTTAATCCAGCTACGAAAATAAAATTCACTCTTCCAAATGTAGGGCGACGAGTCTCGTCGCCCTACAAGACAGTGTTAAAAGTGTACGATGTTTTGGGCAATGAAGTAGCAACATTAGTTAACGAGGAAAAACCTGCCGGAAATTATGAGGTCGAGTTTAATGGCGAGGGATTATCGAGCGGAATATATTTCTATAGATTGTATGTAGGTTCATTTATCGAAACGAAGAAGATGGTACTGCTGCGATAATGTTGCAAGTGCCGCTCACCACTAACTCAGCTTCCTTAAAGGTGACTGGCACTTGACAACTCAGCAGTTAATTTCTTAATCATTTCCCCTACTTCCGGGATTGTAATTTTATCGATTGCTTCTTCTGCAGGGAACCATTTCCTTTTTCTCATATTCATTTCAGGATATTCATCTCTTAACTCTTCAACTTCCATCGAATAGACGATTATCTTTGTATCACCATCATACTTATCGGAAATGAAAAAGCCTAGTTCCTTTGTTTCATTCGTTCCTATTGCACCTGCTTCTTCGTATGCTTCTTTTTTTGCTGACTCAAAAGCCGTGAAGTTGAATTCAATAAATCCTTTTGGAATGATCCACTTTTTCCTTCTTATTGATGTGATAAGGAGAATCTGAAGTTCCTTATCTTTAATACGGTAAGGTATTACTGCAGATTGTGTAAAACGAATTTCTTCCGACAATGTTATTATCCTAAAATTTATAATTTAATATTTATAATTGATTTATCATTTCTTTTTATGGAGCCACTTAACAAGTGGTAACGTTATTTTAGCAGGTGACCATTTAGAACTCATCGCTCCAATCTTGTTTGTTATTCCTGCTATTATTACCGGCTTACCTTTCATTAACCCTTTATACCCAATCTTTGCAACTTGTTCTGCAGTCATAGTTAAACTTTTCTTAAACAGGTTTATGTTTCCCATTCCTGCTCTTGTTTGAAATTCGGTTATTGTAGGACCGGGGCAAAGTGTTGAAACCTGCACACCTCTCTTCTTTAGTTCAAAATTTATTGCCTGAGAATAGCTAAGCACAAATGATTTCGAAGCGTAGTAACCTGCCATCATTGGTCCCGGCTGAAAAGCAGCAGTAGAAGCAACGTTAAGGATTTTTCCGTCTCCGCGTTTTATCATATCTTTTGCGAAGAGATTTGTTAATCTGGCAAGCGACATAATATTTACCTGCAGCATCTCCTGTTCTTTTTTGTAATCTGTATTCCAGTAATCATTAAAAATTCCGAAGCCGGCGTTGTTTACAAGAACATCGATACTGATACTTTCATTTTTCACTTCGTTAAAAATCTCCTCTGCAGCATGGGGTTTGGAAAGATCTTTGGGTAAAACTTTTACAGTAATATTATGTTTCCCGCTCAACTCAGATTTTAGCTGATTTAGCTTCTGCTCGTTACGGGCAACAAGAACGAGATTGTAGCCATCCTTTGCAAAAATCTTTGCCAGTTCATACCCGATTCCAGACGAAGCCCCGGTTATTAAAGCAGTTTTATTATTCATAACATTATTTTTTACTATTAATTTATTAGCTAAAATGAAATATATATTATTAAATTTGAAAATAGAAAAATCATTCGAAGAAAAAATTTATATGAGTATCAAAAAAAATCATTCACTAAAAGAACTAAACACTTTCGGAATCGATGTTAAAGCAAATTACCTTGCAGAAATTTTTTCTGTGAATGAATTAAAAGATGTTTTAAAGGATAGTGAATTTAATAATCTGCCAAAACTTATTTTAGGCGGGGGAAGCAACATTCTCTTCACTAAAGATTTTGAAGGATTAATTTTAAAAATATCCATCCCGGGGATTAATATATTAGATGAAAATAAAGAAAATGTAATTGTTGAATCCGGTGCCGGAGTAGTCTGGAATGATTTAGTTAATTATTGTGTCGAAAAAAAATTCGGCGGGATTGAAAACCTTGTATTAATTCCGGGCACAGTCGGTGCAGCGCCTATTCAGAATATCGGTGCATACGGACAGGAACTTAAAGATACTTTTTTAGAATTGAGCGGAGTGTTCCTCGATTCTGTTGATGAAAAAAGTTTCACAAATTCGGAGTGTAAATTTTCTTACAGAAACAGCATCTTCAAAAATGAATTAAAAGATAAATTTATTGTAACATCAATAAAATTAAGATTAAAAAAGAATCCTGAAATTAATTCATCATATAAAGATATTCTGGATGAATTACGCAAATCAAACATTTCTAATCCTTCTATAAAAGATATTAGTAATATTGTAGCGTCTATTCGTAGAAGAAAACTACCCGACCCGGTTGAATTTGGCAATGCCGGAAGCTTCTTTAAAAACCCGGTAATTAGTCTTACGCAGTTTGAGGAGTTGAATAAAAAATATCCGGGTTTAAAATCATTCCCGGTCGATGACAGGTATGTAAAAATTTCCGCAGCATGGTTGATAGAAAAATGCGGCTGGAAGGGGAAGCAATCGGGTAATGTCGGCACGTATCACAATCAGCCGCTTGTACTTATAAATTACGGCAATGCAACCGGTAGTGAAGTATTTGAATTTGCAATGGAAATTAAAGAATCGGTGCAGACAAAATTTGGTGTTACTCTCCAAAATGAAGTGAATATAATTTAGCTTTTATAAAAAAATCGGTTGACACCCGTTTTAATATTTCTAACACTACTTTGTCAAAAGCATTCCTTAGGAAGTGTGTAAGTAAGCTTACATGCTCGTTTCATAATTGCAAATGATAATCTGATTTATTTGTCCTTATTTAATTAAAATCATTTTCTTTGTTTGAATAAATGAACCTGCCTTCAACTGGTAGAAATAAATGGCACTCGTTAGGTCCACAGCATCGAATTCTACTTCATAAGTTCCTGCTGGTTTTTCTTCGTTAACTAATGTTGCAACTTCGTTTCCTAAAATATCGTAAACTTTTAATTGTACAGACGGGGCATGCCCCGTCTCTACGTAGGGAATTGTGAATTTAATTTTTGTACTTGGATTAAACGGGTTTGGATAATTCTGTTCTAATCTAAACTCATTTGGCAGAGAAACTTCCACTTCGACAATATCAGAGTATTCAAAAGTACCATCGTAATCAATTTGTTTTAATCTGTACTTGTATTTTCCTGAAGAAACGGATTCATCGATGAAAGAATAATATTGCTGTTCTGTAGTTGTTCCGTGTCCGGGAACAAAACCAATTTTTACCCATCCCTTTTGCTCCCCTCTCGAGAGGGGATTAAGGGGTAGGTAGAGTTTTTGAATCTCAAATCCTGAATTATTCAACTCGGTTGCAGTACTCCAATTAAGATGAGCATCATTCCCCGCCACTGATGTAGTGAAGGATGTTAGTTCTACGGGAACCCAGGGTTCAATAACAAAAGTACCGCTTATCTGATCGTACGCACACGGGTACTCCCCGATTCTCAATAAACATTGGTTTGATGAAATGTTTGGTATGACCCAATTATAGCTGCTTTGGGTTGTAGGTAAATCTTCAGCAATAAAACTCCAATTTAAACCCGAATCTGCTGAAAATTCAATATCCATAAATGGAGTCAGTTCATTATTCCACCAAGTTATTGTGTAAACCTGAGTTCCAATTAAAGTATCACCTGCATTTGGAGTGAGTAAGTTAAATTCAGGCCAGGATAGAGGACCATCATATTGAACAGTAATTTTAATTTTACTTAACAGTGATGGAATGATGTAATGAGTCGAATCGAAATAGGAATCATAAGTAGCTAAAATATTCCCGTCAAAAGGATTTATAAACCTTAAAGTCCAGGTAGGCCAGATCCAATTCCAATTTACATCAATTGTTGTTGAACCGCTTGAATAGCTCAGATCGATTAAATGCTCATAATAAAAGGGTTGTCCGCAGCCATACCTGATATCTTTAATAGTTGTAATGGAAGTATCTGTCGGTAATTGAAATCTTGCTCCAAACTCTCCGGGCGGTACCTGCGGAATGAACACCTCACCTAAATCCGGGTCAAGCCCATCGGTTCCATAAGGATCAAAACCAAGGATTAATTCTTGCGTGTTGTTAAATTCATCAGAAAAGATGAAGGGTTGTTCATGTTGTGCTGTTTGTGAAAGTGCGGAATAACTAATAATCAGAGTTAAAAAACAACTCATAAAAAAATATTTTAAAATTTTCATGTTTTCTTCCCTCATAATTAAACACTTGATTTAAATAGAAGAATATTTTATACCAATGTCAAGCAGGATAATACAAAACTGTTAATTTTTCATTCCATAATTCTTTAAGTAAATTTAATATTAATTTATGAGTCCACTTTAAATCGGACTCATTCATAAAAACTATAAATGTAAATGAAAACAAAATTAGACATAGCAAAGAACTGGCTGCCTCGATATACCGGTACGCCTCTTGACGAATTCGGCGATTATATGTTGCTTACTAACTTTCACGAGTATGTTAGAAAATTTGTGAGAGAGGGTTGGAATATCGAACGGGAGTAGTTTACACTACGAATAGAAGAGTTTGGGAATGGGATGAAGAGTTTAAGAATTATTTGAGGAAACTCGCGACAATTGCAATTGATATGGAAACTGCAACATTATTTATAGTCGGATTGGTTAACGCAATTCCACGCGGTGCATTGCTGCTTGTATCCGATATGCCGATGGTACCTGAAGGTGTTAAAACTGAAATATCAGATAAAAAAGTAACAAAGAATTTTTCCGATTTGCATCTTGAATTAGGCATCGAAGCAATGACAGAAATAGAAGACAAGGGTGAACAGATAAAGCACTTCACTTATTGAGTTGTTACATATTCCATCTTAAATTTTTCATTATGTATCTCTCTGCAAGCCAGCATAAGCAAAGCCATATTAACCCGGCAGACCATCCTGCAACTACTTCGGATAAACTATGTGCTGCACCGAAAATGCGTGCTAATCCAATGAGAACAATAATTATACTTGCAACAATAAGCGTATATTTTCTAACGACAACACGGCGTTGTTTTCTCATAAGCAAGACGGCTACGGTTAAATAAAAAATAGTTGCCATCATTGCATGACCGCTTGGATAAACAGCAACGTTGCTTATTAATAAATCTACCGGTTCATAGGGAATGTTTTCCGCAAAGAGTAATTTCAATCCGGTAAGAACCAAACCTCCGCCAAAAACCACTATTAAAAATTTCCAGAGTAATTTATGTTCGTTTCTTATTTTATAGTAACCGATAATTGCAGCCGAAGATAAAAATAATATCACTTTTCCGGCTAATGCAGATAAATCATTCATAGTGTGAACGAACCAGCTTGGACCAAATGTTTTACTCCATTTATTTGTATATCCTAGCATATTTAATAACGAGTTCTGAATTGATTCGGAAAGTCCGTTCAGAATACCTAACGAAGTTGCCGCGAATAAAATTGAAGAGAAAATTAATAATATAAAAGCTAACAATCGTTTTATTCTTTCCGTTTCATAGGAGTAAACTTCGGTAGGTAATTGGCGCCGGTTATTATGTATTTGAGGCATTCTATAAATTAGTCAGTACAAAAATATTTTTGCTCTTAAAATATGTAAAAATTCTGAATGAATAAAAATAAATGATGATAGTTGAAAAATATATTATTGATAAATCCGACTATCCATCAAAGTAAAATTAGAATGTGTACTTTTTACAAATTGGTTTTCGGATTTTGGTTTTATTATAAACTCACCTTTATCCTATCTTAAAAAGAGAGGGACTTTTAAAAATGTAGTAAGTTTAACTCAAATTAAGCTCCCTTCCCTTCTCAAGAGAAGGAGTTCGGGGATGAGTTCGCTAAGTTTAATGTGATTCTCACACAAGCTCTCAAAACAATTACCGTTTCCCCATTCCATTTGTGGCAAACAAAAATTTGATTATCCACTATATTCTACATAGACACATTTTACTAAGCCGAATTAATTAGCTGCTTATAGTGCTCATAGCGTTCTAATATTTTCTTAACATAATTAACGGTTTCACGTCCGTGGACATATCCTTTATTTACAACTTCATCATTAAAATATTTCGGGTTTGATTTCATCTTCAGGTAATACTCAACATTATCATACCATACATTCGGATCAGCATTGTATTTTTCGGCAAGTTTTCTTGCATCCTGAATATGTCCCAACCCGATATTATATGAAGCAAGCACAAACTTAATTCTTTCCGTTGAATCGGGAATAAATTCTTTCCAGTAGTTATCCAGATATTTGATGAATTTAAAACCGGCTTTGAGATTTTCTTCGGGATTGAATAAGTTTTTTGCACCATACTGTTTCCCCGTTGCGGGGATTAATTGCATAAGCCCTCGTGCGCCTGCCCAGGATTTAGCTTTGGGATCGAACTGGGATTCCTGGTATATCATTGAAGCCGAGAGCCGCCAGTCCCAGCCGATTTGGTTTGAATATTTTTTTATTAGTTCGTCATATTTCGAAATTCCGCCGCCGGTGTTCGAGAAGTAATCGCTGCTTACGCGTTTTTTAAAGGCATACCTGTTTTTGAAATATTTATTATAAATAACCATAAAGTCGGCTGTTTTCTTTAAGCTATCCAGCCAGTGATTAACGAGGTTTAAGAATTTATCGGAGTCTTTTCTTACTGCCCATGCAACTCTTTGCGAAAGGGAAATCTCGGTTCTAATGTCGATGTTCGGGTAAGCTGCCTGATTAAGGCGTGCAATGTTATCATCCGAAATAGTATAATCAATTTTTCCTTCAGCCACCTGTGCAATTAAATCCTCGGTAGTTAATTCCGGTTCTGCGGTAACGATATCGATGTTGCCGCCAATTTCATCAGAAAGATTTATTAACCTTTGAATGTATGATGAACCGCTTCGTACGAAAACAGTTTTGCCGATTAGATCGGCGGGATCGCGGATAAGCTGTTTTTCAATCTCATGTAATTTCATCTTTCGCCAATTATCGGGTTTACGCTGAACCAACACCTGTTTAATTGTGTTGATCGGATTGGTAAAGTTTACTTTTTCGGTTCTCTCTTTTGTAACGGTAAGATTGAATGCAATGAGGTCTCCTTCATTTCCCAAAAGCTTTTCAAACATTGCTGGTATGTTTTTTACAACTCGAATCTTGAGTTCCACGTTAAGATAACCTGCAAGTTTTTTAACTAAGTCGTACTCAAATCCCATCGGCTGACCTTTGTAGATGAAATAACTGTAGGCGTTATATCCGGTAAGCGCTACTAACCTGTTTGCATTTCGAATTTCATCTAGCTCAGAGGGTTTTTCTTTTTCCGTTACACAGGATTGTACAAAGATTGTTAGAAAAAGAACGAATAATATCCGGTAAAAGTTGTTTTCGAATTTCCCGACGATCATTTGATTATTCATACGTTTATAATTTTTAATTAAGGTCAGATGGAACTCGTATTATAATTATTTTTTTTGCCTAAGGCATTTCTTGCGAAGTATGTAAGCAATTTTACATTTTTATTTCATAATTTTATAAAAAGTTACGAAAATGTTGTTATTACATCAAACAATAAAACAAATTAAATAATCATTAAATTCTGCGTCTGAATCCCTCTCCCAATACTTCGTGTACATTATTAAGGGTTATAAATGCATTCGGGTCGATTTCTTTAACAAGATTAATAAGCGTTCCTACTTCTTTAAGTGTTACGATAGTTACGATTATATCGCGGTCGATATTTTTATATAAGCCTCGTGCTTTTATTGCGGTGGCACCACGGCTCAGGTTGTTCATAATAGCATTGGCAATCTTTTCATGTTTATCCGAAATAATGTAAGCTGCTCGTGCATAATCAAAACCGTCAATAATTGCGTCCACAAGTCTGCTTGCAACAAAAAGAAGAAAGAAAGCATATAATGTAAGTGTCATTGCTGAACGTTCTCCGCCGAGGTTTCTAAATTCAATAACTAAACCTGCAAGTGATATAACAAAGAAATCTACAATCATTATTGCGGTGCCGGGTTTTATTCCGTATTTCTTTTGCATTATTGCTGCAACAATATCAGTTCCGGCAGTTGAACCACGGAATTTAAACACAATTCCCAATCCCATACCCAACAGCGCAGCGCCGGTAAGTATTAAAAACAAAAAATCATTCTGACGGAGATTGAGAATTGTCTGACTATCCTGTAACCGGATAAAATCAAAAAAGGGGATATCGCCCCTAAAAAAGTCGATGAAGAAAGAATTAAGAGTGAAGCCATAAAATGTTCTTATACCGAATTGCTTTCCTAATTCTTTCACACCCCAGATATAAAGGGGCACATTTAAAACCCAAATCGTAAGCCCAATTGGAACCGCACCGCCTGTTAGATAGTATAAAGTCATCGATAAGCCGCTTACTCCGCCGGGTACTACACGCGCATCGACTAAAAAAACGCCGATACCAATTGCCATAATTGCGGCTCCGAAAGTAATTGCAATATAATCGGTTAAAGAACTTTGTTTATTGAAAATCTTTTTCATTTGTTCACCGGGTTTATTTTACTTAAATAAATTTATTTTTTAATTCAGTATACTAAAAACATTAGATTATTTGGTTTCAAAATTATGTAGATTTTATCCGAACAAAAACTAAAATTTGATTTTTACGAATTGTTGAATAGTAAATGTTAAAAATAATTATATAACGAATAAAGGAAGCGAAAAATGAAAGCACAAAATCTTTTAATAATTGCTATGCTTATCCTGTTACCGGGATTTTGCTTTGGTCAAAGTGCCGAACAAAAATCCATATCCGTTACGGTTTATAATCAAAACCTTGGTGTGATAAAGGATTTGCGGTCAGTAGATATTCCTTCCGGCAGATCGGAAATTAGAATTACAGACGTAGCGCAGCAAATTGACCCGACGAGTGTTCATATAAAACTTGACGGAGAAGTGCTTGAGCAGAATTATCAGTACGATTTGGTAAGTATTGATAAGATCCTGCAAAAATTTGTTAACCAGAAAATCCGGTTAATCAGTGAATCAGACGAAATAGTAGAGGGGAAATTACTTTCGGCAAATGGAGGGCAGATAGTAATTGAAAAGCCGGAAGGCGGATTAGTGATGCTGCCGAATGTAAATAAGTATCGCTTCTCGGTAGATTATTTACCCAAAGGGTTAATCACCCAACCCACACTTGTATGGGAGGTAAATTCAAATTCTTCCGGCAAACAGGATGTGGAATTATCTTATCAAACAGCAGGGATGAACTGGCATGCAGAATATGTTGCCGTATTAAATAAAGACGATACGAAACTTGATTTGAATGCATGGGTGAGTGTGGATAACAAATCCGGCACAACGTATAAAAATGCTAAACTAAAATTAGTGGCAGGCGATATAAATATAATCCGGAATATAAATATGCGCAGCGGAACGGGAGGTATGTACCTGATGGAGAAATCTTCCGTAAGCGATCAGCAATTTGAAGAGAAATCGTTTTTTGAATATCATATTTATAACCTGCAGAGACCTACTACAATTGCAAATAATGAAACCAAGCAAATTTCTTTATTTGAAACAAGTGACGTACCGGCAAAGAAAAAATTCTTTTACGGAAATAGCAGCAGCAGATGGTCGTGGAATCAGGGCGGCAAGAGAAAAGTTGCTGTTATAATTGAGTTCGAGAATAAGAAAGATTACGGTCTCGGCATCCCGATGCCTAAAGGGAAAATCAGGGTATATAAATCTGACGGAGAATCTTTAGAGTTTGTCGGTGAAGATTTAATCGATCATACCCCGAGAAAAGAAAAGGTAAAACTAAAAATAGGCGATGCTTTTGATATAATTGCAGATGAAGTTCAAACTGTAAACAAACAGATTTCGACAAAGGTTTGGGAGCAGGAATACGAGATAACTTTCAAGAACCGGAAAAAAGAGGACGTGGAAATTGAGGTTGAAAGAAACCTGGGAACCAACTGGGAGATCATTAAATCTTCATTAGATTATAAGAAAAAAGATGCATTTACCATAACCTTTAATGTGCCGGTAAAAGCAGACAGCGAAACGAAGCTGACTTTTAAAGTAAGGTATGCTTATCTGTAAAATTAGTTTTCTCCTACTCTTAAAAAAAAATGCCGGATCAAATTAATTTAATAATTATTCGATCCGGCATTTATTTAAAAAACAATTTATAAACTTATTGTTTCTCTTTCCATGTCCGGTACAGATCTACTAAACTGTTTGCGTTAGTCAGGTCGTCCTGTACGATTGTTTTGAAATACAGTTCATCGGTATCAGAATCCCATGTGATAAGCGGAAAATCCTTTTCTTCTCCTAAATACTTCCCGTTACTCTCCGAAAATGTTTCACCAAAGCCGCCCATGTAATACATTATCGGACTACAATCACAATTTTCAGATTGGTAGAAACCGATCTTTCTAAAATCATCAAATGTAAATTCAACCTTAGCTATTAATACGTTATCTTCTTCATAAAGTTCTTTGTTGGTTACAGTGTAATCGGGGTTGTCATCTTCGAACCTGGTTCCTTCGATATAGTCCGAGATCAATTCGCCGAAATCTTTGAATGAAACATCCTTTTCATCATCTTCAACAGAAATAATGTTGTAAAAGGTTATTGTTCCCTCACCGGAGCCGTCGGAATTAATTTCGAATTTATATTCTTTGTATTCCGTTGCAAGGCACCCTGTTAGATTAAAAATTATAAATAATAAGAAAAGGGGGAAAACAATTCGTAAAAAATATTTCACTATTTCACTCCGTAAATAAGTTATGAATGATTATTTATTTTTATATCAGCAAAATAACATTCTGTAAGAGATAACAAAACTATCGAGCGGGTCACCAGCTCCATTATTATTAAAAATAGAATCCGTACCATATACCGCTCGGGGTAAAACGGATTGTTGGAAGCGGAAGACGGATGAAGTTAAGCTCGCTTTTGATGAACTTGAAAAAACCGCTCTCGTTGCCGATGGGAATTTTTCTTAAATCTATATCTAACCCTACGTACCATTGTGGTCTTCCAAACTGAGGATTTTCCGCAATGCCTTCGGCTCCGTAACCAACTGCAATTCCAAGAGGGGCAAGCCATTTGGGAAATCCTCTTTTCCATGAATCGGGGAAGTAATGATATGGATTTATTGCCATCCAAAAAGTAATTCCCTCATAATCGTCGATGAACGCTTTTGGAGTTTTCTCATACAAATTGTTTTTCCATTTGGACGAAACGTGGTAACTTATTTTGGGATGAAGACCACCCAGCACTTCGGGAAAATAATGCTGAAGAACGAAAAAGCCCGAACCCAATGTATTTGCCGATAAATCCAGCCAGCTAAATCCCCAGTCTGCAAAAAAACCGTCCGATATTTCTATTTGCAACATCCATAACCAGCCGGTAAGTGCACCATACCAAACTGATTCAGTTCCCGATATTCCGGACCACCGGTACAGTTTAGAAGTTAAATCACTCACAAAATATGCATCGGTAAAATGCCCTATCTTATCCATCCGCTGATAATTATGTACATCATTCCACCAATTCATCGAATGCATCTTTGTCATGTTTTCCTGATCCCAGATATGGCGTAATTGGTTAAAAGCAAATAGATCAATCATTGCTATTCCCCCCATAATGGATAAAAACCGTGCATACTTCAAATCTGTTTGGGTTCTCCAGTAAGTACCGTCAGCTAACTGATATTTCAAAATAGTATTTTTTTCAGGTAGCTCTTTAACTTTGTAGCTCAACGGTGTTTTTACCGTTCTGGTTTTCAGCGGATTATAATTGTTTGACGATGAGTGAAGTCCTGCTAAAGTAATTTTGTTACCGGCGGTATTTAAGCTGTATTTTAATTTTAATGTTTGATTGGAATGTAATGTGTTGCTGCTACTATTTTTATTCTGATGTGCTGATGTATCTGCAGGGGTTAAGCCAAAGGAACTTTTAGCTACAGAATAGGAATTGTTGTAAGTTATAAAAAAAATGATTAAAAATATTTTCAAATAGAATTTCAATTATTACTCCCGTAAGCGAAAACAAAAATATTTCATCTATTGTAAAATTACAATTATTATCACAAAATAATCTGTTTGTTTTTCTTTGTGATGTATTAATTTAATAATTATTACCAGATTCGTTTTTATGTGTTGAATAAATCAAAATTATTTAGATGTTGCAATCATTTATAATTGTTCGGATATTTGTAATACAATTTCAAAAATTAGACCAATTGGTGATTATTATGGTATATAGTAGAATAATTCTTCATTTCGTACTATTTTTTCTTATTTCAAATTTTAACTTGTTCGGGCAATACCAAAATGTTCGTGTTGACGGACCACAAAGTTACCAGCCCGAAGAAGTTACAATTGCCATTAACCCGGTAAATCCGAACATATTAGCTGGCGGTGCAAACATCGATAATTTTTACTATTCATCGGATGGAGGATTTAACTGGGGCGAGTCATTTATGAGCTCTACGCTTGGAGTTTGGGGCGACCCTTGTGTTCTGTTCGATAGTTTAGGCAATCTTTATTATGGTCACCTATCTAATCCTGCAAGCGGATACTGGATAGATAGAATTGTTATACAAAAATCTACCGATTACGGACAAACCTGGAACGACGGTGCCGGTATCGGATTTCTGAATCCTAAAAATCAGGATAAAGAATGGCTTGCTGTTGATCTAACGCAATCGCAATATAAAGGAAATATTTATGTAACCTGGACGGAGTTTGATGATTACGGCAGTTCAAATCCAAATGATAGCTCCAGAATCAGATTTTCAAAATCTTTAGATCAGGGTGAAACATGGAGCGATGCAATTACAATAAGCGACAGGAGCGGCGACTGTATCGATAGCGATAATACTACCGAAGGTGCGGTTCCTGCAGTTGGACCTAACGGTGAGATTTATGTTAGCTGGGCTGGTCCGTTAGGGTTGATGTTTGATAAATCCGTTGACGGCGGTGAAACGTGGGGAACGGATATTTTTGTTTCCGATATACCCGGAGGCTGGGATTTTAATGTACCCGGAATTTATAGATGCAACGGTCTGCCGATTACAATGTGTGATATTAGCAATTCACCCCACCAGGGAAACATTTACATCTGCTGGGGCGATCAGCGAAACGGTTCGAACAATACCGATGTTTTTATCAGCCGTTCTACCGACGGCGGTGAAACCTGGTCGACTGCAATGCGCGTAAATGATGATAATACCACACGTCATCAGTTCTTTCCATGGATGACTGTTGATCAAAAGACGGGAAACATCTGGGCAGTTTTTTATGACAGAAGAAATACAACCGGCTCTGCTACAGATGTTTATGTTGCTCGTTCTACCGATGGCGGCGAAACATTTGATAATTTCAAAGTCAGTGAATCTTCTTTCACCCCGACTTCCGGTGTTTTCTTCGGTGATTATATTAATATAGCCGCCTGGAATAAAGAAATTCGCCCGATTTGGATGAGACTACAAAGCGGAGTGCTTACTGTTTGGACCGCAATTATTCAGGATTCTACCACCGTACCGGTTGAATTAACAAACTTTAATGTAACTGCTAATTCAGGTGAAGTTTTGCTCGAGTGGCAGACTGCAACTGAAACCAATAACCTGGGATTTGAAATTGAAAGAGCCAAGATCAATGCTTTACCCGAAAACGGTAACCCGCAATTTTATTTAATCGGCTATGTACCGGGAAATGGAACATCTACTTCACCGCACGATTATAACTTTCTAGATAAGAATATAGTTTCCGGGATCTATCAATACAGATTAAAACAGATAGATTTCGATGGTTATTTTGAATATTCAGATGTAATTGAAGTAAACTTTATTGCTGCTGACGATTTTAGACTCGCACAAAATTATCCGAACCCTTTCAACCCTTCAACAACAATTAGTTATCAGCTTCCCGAGGCAACCTATGTAACTCTAAAAGTTTATGACATTCTTGGGAACGAAGTTGAAACTCTTGTGAACGGATTAATGCCCGCAGGTGTTCACGAAGTAAATTTTAACGCGTCTAATTTAAGCAGCGGGGTTTATTTGTACCGAATTGATACGGAAAAATTGCATTTACAGAGGAAAATGCTGCTTACAAAGTAACCGGGCAATTTTTTTTGAAAATATTTTAAAAATAAGTTTAAACAGAGTTGTTTTTATTGTAAAGATTTTTTAAAATTGTAATGGCTCTTCTGAAGGTTATCCCCCAAACCTTTAGAAAATAAGAGCCGAGTCCGGCAGGCGCCCGCCTGCTGGACTTTTTTATTTTAAAATGTTAATGACCCCACGTTCGCCATTCTTTTAATAGCGTTACCCATTTGATTGCATTCTTTTTTTTATATATGAATTTTCCATCTGGCAGCAGCACTTTAAGCTCATCCGGGCGAACTAACTTTGCCCAGTTCATAAACATTTGTAATTTATTAATTATTCTCTCCCGGCTTTCCTGCAGTAAGGGCGACGGTTTTATAGCTTTGATCAATCCATCTTTAAAAACAATTCTTGTTCCCGGATTATATACCACGCTATCAATCCCCATATTTTTAAACAAATCATTTCGTTCAATAATACTGTTTACAATTAATGTATCGCCTCTCTCAACAAAAGATGAAACTTTCAGGTTACTGTTAAGAGCAGCATCCCATTCTTCGAGAGAGAGTATTTTATCTATTCCCAGCAATGTATCCTGTCCGGGCAATTCAAATGTGGCATTATTGCTGAAACATTTAATTGTTTTACTTACATTATGTGAGTTATGTGCCGATATATATTTGTTGAATGTATCTATATTACTTTTTTTTGCTTCGCATCCAATTATTAATAATATTATTGTAAGCCATAATGCAAAGAGGGTATTCTTCATTTTACTCTCCATAAAAAATTTATAAACGTTTTATTACTGCAATCGTTAAATCGTCATAAGCTTTTGCTTTGCCGCGAAAATATTCGATCGAATTTAAAACTTTTTTACCTAAATCTTCACTTGAATGATACGAAAATTCGTGAAGATTTTTTAAGAGTCTTTTATCACCATAAAATTCCCGCATTTGGTTTCTTGCCTCGGTTAAACCGTCGGAGTAGATGATGATATATTCACCTGCAGATAGTTGTAATGATTGTTCTTTAAATTCAGCATTATTCATTATTCCCAAAGCCGGAGAAATTTTGGGAAGCCGTGTTATTCCATCATCTTTAATTATTATCGGCGGAAGATGACCCGCATTCAGGATTTTTATATTCCCCGATGATGCCGATAATTCAAGATAAAGAAATGATGCAAATAATCTCGGCAGACTATCACGGTGAAAAATATTATTTAGTTTAGTACCAAGTTTATCCAAAGAATCATAATCAGGAGCAATAGCCCTAACAGTTGATTGCAGCTTTGCCATCAACAATGCGGCGCTCAAACCTTTACCGGCGATGTCACCTACAGATATTCCGAATTTGCTTTCCGATATTTTCATAAAATCGAGCAGGTCTCCGCCCACATCATTTGCCGGTTCTGTGTATAGCCAGATATCCCAACCGGGAACAATTGGTTTGGGGTCCGGCATTAGAGCACGCTGGATTGCACGACCTTCTTCCAGTTCCGTCTTAGCGTACATTTTATCTTTTAGTTCCAGTGCAAGTACAAAAAGAAATATTAATCCGCTGAAAACAGATAACCCAAAAAAGTTTATTGAAAGACTGTCCGATTCAACATTTGTACGAAAGGATAAAAACATAAAGATTAATCCGATAACCAGTAAAAATCTGCGAATGGGAGTAAGTTTGAAATAGAGTGATTTAAGAAGCCACCATGGTATTAGAAAGAATTTTTTAATGTTGTTCATCCCCACTAATTGCTCTCTTCGGTTCTCGGTTAAAAAGTATTCTTTAAGTTCCTTGTATTCTGAAGTTATATCCTCTTTAAATTTTATTCGGCGGAAATCGTCCCTGAACGTTTGCCCTAACTGAGGTTCCTCATTATCATTGGAGTGTTGATTGCTCATTTGAATTATGTTGAAAGTATCCCTTAATAATATTGCAATATTAATCTAATTAATTAAAATTATAAATGGTATTTGTTTAATATGACAATAATAATGATAAAAGGGAATACTGCTATTTGATTGATGTAATTAACCCGGTGCGGGTAAAATAGTGCCATTTGGCATCTCAGAAAATCAGAAATTACAAATGAACAAATATTAAACCTGTATCCATTCTTTTTATCGGGGAAGGTGGGAACCCGACTTATAATTAAAGCTATAGATCCCCGTTTTCACGGGAATGACACTCTAATTTGAACTTTTTGGACAGCTCCGAATTCTTTATAATGTTAGACGGCTGCCTCGAGTTGCTAATTATTATCCCATTGAACGATAGCTTCCGCCAGTGCGTCACTCTCGAGAGGATGAAAATGTCTTCCTTCAATGAGCTTCCAGGTTGCATTGGGTAAAATGTCCAGCAATTTTTTTCCAATTGAAACAGGTTGAAACTTATCTCCATTAGCCCACATTACCAGTGCGGGCTGCTCGAACGTCTTGAGTTTAGGTGAAGCTTCCTGAGTAAACTTGTTGTCCATAGACTTCAGGAAAAGCACAAAATGTTCCATTCTTTCACAGTTGCCAACGAGTCATCCACAAATATCTTCTATTAATTCATTTGTGATTAAAGATGTATCGAACAATCCGGCAGATAACCCTTTCCTTATAAAACCAGCGACAATTTCGGGAGAGAATATCTGTTTGTAATTCTTCTTGTAACGGAAGTTCCAACGTCAGAATAAGCTAAGTGGTTTAAAAATAAGGGGATAGCTTAATTTAGCCGTTAAAAGTAGCCACCAATATTTGAATGATACGCAAAATATGTCTGGCTATTACAGTAATATTTATTTATATTAGTAGCCACTATGTATATAGATAAATCTACATCGAAAGGTAAATATGTCCGTTATCTTCTTCGTGAAAACTATCGCGAAAATGGAAAAGTAAAGCATAAAACAATTGCAAACCTTTCGAAGTGCAGCGCCGATGAAATAGAAGCGATAAAGTTAGCGCTCAAACATAAAAATGATCTTAC
>BDSV01000153.1 GCA_002898075.1 bacterium BMS3Abin03 | reverse complement strand
GTAGTCCAGATATCTCTCCAATTTTTACCAAAAATCCAACTATGAAACCATCCGGCTTTATATTCAGCACCAGGAGTAACCGTAACATATTTTTTTTCATAATTATTCTGCGACCATACTTTAACAGAAAAGAAGATTAGAATTATTAAAAGTATTTTTGAGGTGCTGTTCATATAATTATTATGACTAACTCAGTAAAGTTATTTTGATAAAAAACGGTTTATTCATTTAATACAGATACGCACTATGATTTAATAGAAAGAAAAATAAATATTATTAACATCACTGTGTAATATATTTATTTAGATATAAAAAAAAGGTGAGCTAAATCAAACTCACCTTTTTAATCGAATGTTATTTAGAAATTTTGCTGTTTATTTCTTCTTAGCTTGTGCTTCTACAACGGCAATAGCAGTCATATTAATTATATCGTCAACGGTGGCACCTTTCTGTAATACGTGTATCGGTTTCCTCATTCCCATTAATATGGGTCCAATAACTGTTGCCTGCCCGATTCTTGCCATAAGTTTATAAGCAATATTACCGGCATTCAAATCAGGAAAGATTAAAACATTTGCTCTTCCTTTCAAATCGCTGAACGGATATTCTTTCTCGATTATTTCCGGCATAACGGCAGTATCTGCCTGCATTTCACCATCGACTATGAGATCGGGTCTTAGTTTTTTAACCATACTAACTGCATTCTTTACTTTAACCGATTCAGGATAGGGAGCGCTGCCGAAGTTACTGAAAGATAACATAGCAATACGCGGTTCTATATCGAATTCTTTTACCGTATCGGCAGCAGAAAGCGTAATATCAACTAATTGTTCCGCAGTCGGATTTATATTAACAGTTGCATCGGCAAAGAAATAGACATCCTTTTTTGCAACAATAATGTAAAGACCCGACACAACATTTATCCCATCTTTAACTCCAATACATTGAAGTGCAGGACGGATTGTATTCGGGTAGCTTGTAGTTAAACCGCTTATCAGTGCATCGGCATCATCAAATTTCACCATCATCGATCCGAAGTAATTTGGTTTTTTCATCAAGGTTTTTGATTCCGCAAGCGTAGCACCTTTACGCTGTCTTCCATTATAAAATTCGACAGCATACTTTTCACGTTTATCACTATTAAGAGGATTGATAATCGTAAAATCATTTCGATCAAATCCAAGTCGTTTTATTTCATCTTTAATAATCTCTTCATTACCAAGTAAAATAGGATAAGCAATGTTATCTCTTTTAGCAACTTGCGCAGCCCTGATGATCTTTTCTTCTTCGCCTTCAGGATAAACAACACGAACAGGATTTTTCTGTGCTTTATTAATCATTACTCTGATAACTTCTTTCGATAATCCGAGTCTTTCCTTCAATTGATCTTTATATTCATCCCAATCGACCTCTTTAATTTTTGCAACACCTGTTTCTATTGCAGCTTTTGCAACTGCAGGAGCTACATACCAAAGAACCCTGGGATCGAAGGGTTTGGGAATGATATACTCCCTGCCAAATGAAAACTCTTCGCCGCCGTAAGCTTTCTGTACCATTTCAGGAATTTTTTCTTTAGCCAGCGAAGCAAGAGCACGGGTAGCTGCCATTTTCATCTCTTCGTTTATAGCGGTTGCTCTAACGTCTAATGCGCCACGAAAGATAAACGGAAATCCAAGTACATTATTTACCTGATTCGGAAAATCGCTTCTTCCGGTTGCCATTATCAAATCTTTACGAACCGACACAGCATCATCGTACATAATTTCGGGATCGGGATTTGCCATTGCAAAAATAATCGGGTTGGGAGCCATACTTGCAACCATCTTTTTACTCACAACTCCGCCTATCGAAAGACCGACAAAAACATCAGCGCCTTTAAATGCATCTTCCAGTGAATCGAAACCTTTCTCCTGTGCAAACAGTTTTTTATACTTGTTCAAATTATTTCGATCTTTGGTTATGCAACCTGTTGAATCGAACATATAAATATTTTCTCTTTTAACCCCGGCTCTCATATAAAGTTTACAACAGGATATTGCTGCTGCACCCGCACCGCTAACGATTACCCTGACGTCTTTCATTTTCTTCCCGGATATTTCCACAGCATTTATGAGTGCAGCACAGGATATAATTGCTGTACCATGCTGATCATCATGGAACACAGGTATGTTCATTGTTTCTTTTAATGTTTCTTCTATCTCAAAACATTCCGGCGCTTTAATATCTTCAAGATTAATCCCTCCGAATGTAGGTTCGAGCAGTTGAACTGTTCTTATAATTTCTTTCGGGTCTTCACTCTTTACCTCGATATCAAAAACATCTATATCGGCAAACCTTTTGAATAAAACCCCTTTACCTTCCATAACAGGTTTTCCTGCTTCGGGACCAATGTTACCTAGCCCTAATACTGCGGTGCCGTTTGAAACTACACCGACTAAGTTTCCCTTTGCAGTATATTTATATACATCGTCAGTATTTTTTTCTATTTCTCTGCAGGGTTCTGCAACTCCAGGTGTATAAGCCAACGATAAATCCCTCGAGGTAATACAGGGTTTTGTTGCAGTTACTTCTATCTTACCCTTCCTGCCTTTTGAGTGATACTCTAATGCTTCTTCATGACTAATATTCATTTTATGCTCCCATTATATTTACTTCTTAATACCATCATTATTTTTAAATAATTTTGAATTTGAATAATCTGAATTAGAAATACTGATTTTTTACTTAAACGAAAAATGGAATTATTACCGGAGGTACAGCTTGAGAACAGTTCAAACAAATCTTTAGTTACCCCCATAAATTCCCCTTTTAAGCTGATTGAAATCATTTCCTAATTCATTCGATCAATATCAAAAAATCTTCATTATTCTTTATTCAAAATTAAATCAAATTATTGAATAAAACTAAGGATTCGGTTAAATACTTCACAAAACGAAGAAATATTAAAAATTGTTTGTTTGCACAACAGGTAAACCCTAACAAGAGTGAACCAATTATAATATACGATTTTATAATAAAGATTAGCCATACGAACTAACTAACCGGTAAGGAAAGCAGCGAGCGACCCGATAATTATTCACAACATCCTGTTCGAAGATTGTATTGTTAGCAAGTCATATCCCGCGTTCGGTGAGGTGTAATCCAAATATTTTATGATGTTAATCTTTTTGAAAATAAATAACAACGGTTAAATAGAAGGAGAGATTATCGAACCCGGAAAGAGATAAATTAATTGGTTTAAAGCCCATCGATTTTTTAAGAGAGAGAGAAGATTTCCATACCAGGAAACGATGCAAGCGATGCGTCTGCACAATAAATGCTTCGGATATAAAGAAAAGAATATTAGTTTTATTTTAATTTATCGAATATAATAAAAAAGCGGCATCAACTAAATTATGATGCCGCTTATTGCAGGAGAGAGATGGATAACTATTTACCGGTTTCTATTTCTGTTACTGATTTTATTACGGTTTCTTTTAACATCACGATTATTCTTATTCCGGTTTTGTGTTTTCGTATTAAGCGTCTTTTTCTTTTTATTATTGTTGCCGGTATTTGTTCTAACTGTTTTAGTCGTTTTAACGTTCTTCTTTCTTGTTAGTTTGGTTTTATTATCTGTTCTTTGCGTATTAACATCTACATTTCTTTTAACTTCTTTTTTCTTTTGTGTTTTCAGCTTCATATCTCTGTTATCTTGTTTCCTTATCTTTTCGTTTTTTCGAACATCGTTGCGACTATTGCGGTTATCATTCTTGTTTCTATTTACTGTTACATCCTGCTTGTAATCTTTATTGATTATCACTTTAGTTTTATCGAATTCCTTTTTTCTATCTATCTTTCTTTTCTCTAATCTGTTAATATTATTATCGTTTCTCTTTGTAAAGCCGGAAGTTCTTATTTTAGAAACATCGAGAGTCGTCTTACGATCGCCGCGCTTAAAATTAACATCTCTTACTTCATTTCTTTTTAGCTCATCCCTCGATAGATAAAAGGTCTTAATCTTTCCATTACTATTATTACGGTTTCTATCGAGCGATTGAATATCTGAAGTTCGAATTACATCTCTTCGTCTAATTTTCTGTCCGCCGCGTGTTCTAATTATATTTACATCGACACCGTTATTTCTAACCCTGCCGTTATAGTATGTATAATTTGTTCTATACTTCGTTTGCGAGTAAATTCTGTATTTGTATCTTGGAGCAACGAAGTGTTTATAAACATACGGGTTGTAGAAATAATTATAATTTACGAAGTTCCAGTAATTATAAGGAGTATAGTAAGTCCGCGTAAAATAGATACCGACAGTTACTGAAAATGTTGCATAGGGCGGCAGCGGAGCCCATCCTATGTAAGCGTTGTCATAACGCCATTCAACCCAGGCAGGCGCATATTCATATCCCGGTACCCAGATCCATCCGTAGTAGTCGTCATAATACCATCTTCCGTAGTGATATGTTATGTAACCGAACCGCTCATAAGATTTCCAGTACCAGCCATCGACAGTCCATATCCATCTTCCCTGTGTATAAGGTGACCAGTTTACATCCATAATTATTGGTCGCCAAACAACAACGCCGTAATCTAATTCAATCCACTGTCCGTAAGGAGTTAAAGCTGTGTAAAAATATCTGCTAACTCCCTGTTGTGCATTCAATTGATTACTGCCCATTACTCCCCAAAGTAATACCGTTAAAATTATGATTAGCTTTTTCATGATTTATCTCCTTTTAAAGTTCATTTTAGAGAGTGCAATGGATGTGCCGATGAAAAAGTTGGATTTAGGAAGTATTTCAATCATAATAATTATTTATATGTCTATTATTGTGGACAGGCAAAAGGAGCTATTGGACGAAAACTTTTTTAGCGGTTTGAATGCTTTTTAATTTTAGATATACTTTTTGAGGCGACCAATCTTACAATGAGTTAGCATATTCATTACCTCTTAACTTTTCTTTCTTTCCATTTATAATTACTAAATGCACCAGC
>BDSV01000152.1 GCA_002898075.1 bacterium BMS3Abin03 | reverse complement strand
TGCCCGATTCTCTTTTTTCCCCTCCGAAAGATGTGCTTATAACAGAAATAGATTTTGGCAGTATTAAAAACCGTAGAGAAGGAGAGCAGTTCTAAACTTATGATAAAATTTCTTCCCCTCGGCGGTGCAAATGAAATTGGGGCAAACTGCTATTATCTTAATCTCGACGAAACCGGAATTTTACTAGATTGCGGAATGCATCCAAGGAAAACCGGTTTGGATGCACTGCCCGATTTCAATCTGCTGAAAGATAAACCGCTCGATTATGTTTTAATCACCCACGCACATCAGGATCACATTAACTCGCTTCCTTTTCTCGTAAAATCCTTTCCGCATGTAAAGATCGTTACAACTCCGCAGACACGCGCTCTTGCGGAACTAACGCTTCACAATGCGATCTCAATTTTAAAAAGACAAATTAATGACGATTCGTTCCAAATTTATTCCCACGAAGAAGTTGATCTATTAATTAAATCCATAGATTATAAAGCTTACAACGAACCATTCGTAATTACCGGTCATAGATCAGCGGGAAAAGAAAAAGTAACAGCGGAGTTCTATGATGCAGGTCATGTTTTAGGATCAGCCGGGATATTAATTAGTTATGATAATAAAAAAATATTTTACACCGGCGATATAAACCTCTCTTCTCAAACAATAATTAGCGAAGCATCTCTGCCGAAAACAAAAGTGGATATTCTTATTACCGAATGTACTTATGGTGCAACCGATTCTTCAACTCTGAACGATTGGAATGAGGAAGTTGAAAGATTTATTACATCGCTGAACAAAATACTTAACAGGGGCGGTTCGGTTTTGATACCTGTATTCTCCCTCGGAAAGATGCAGGAAATTTTAGCGACACTTAATTTAAAAATGATAGAAGGCAAGCTTACGGAAACAGATATTTACACCGGTGGAATAAGTAAAAAAATAAACAGGGTTTACGATTATAACCGCTACGTTGTCAACAGAAATGAAAGAGAATTGGTGCTTCACGATATTCCGCAAAAAAATATTTATGAAATTAATAATACTGAAGACTTATTTAAATATCCTTCGATAGTGCTGGCATCGAGCGGGATGATGAATGAAAATACAATGTCATTCACTTTAGCCAGACGCTGGCTGAGAGAAAAAGATTCGGCTATCTTTACTGTTGGTTATATGGATGAAGAGTCACCCGGCTTTAAATTTGCCTGCGCTAATCGGGGTGATAAAATTAAGTTATCAGAATCAGAAAAAGAAACTGAAGTTAGGTGTGAAATAAATAACTTCAAATTTTCGGCACATGCAAGAAGAGAAGAATTATTGGAAATAGTAAAAATGCTAAAACCCGGTAATGTTATTCTTGTTCACGGTGATGAAGATGCGATTAATTGGGTGGGAAAATTCGTACTAAAAATGAAAAAAGGAATAAAAGTGACATCAGCGGCGGTTAAAAATGAAATATCGTTTGCTTAATAGGATGAACAATTGATATTTTAAAGAATAGCTTTTCAATAATTTTTTTACAAAGGGGAAATTTGATGTTTTACAGACAGATTTCTAACAAACATATATATAGAAAAGCCCTATCAAATAAAAGTGTAAAACACCTTTCTGTTTACACATGTATAGAAACTATTAAAAACGGAGGGAATCATGTCCCGATTAAAAGAAAAATTAGCTGAAAAAATCGACGGCTGGCGTCCGAGAACTACCAAATTATTGAAAGAACATGGAAACGTAAAAGTTGGAGAAGTTACCATTTCGCAGGTAATAGGCGGCGCTCGCGGTATTAAATGTTTAACCACCGATATTTCATATCTCGATCCATTTGAAGGAATCAGGTTCAGAGGTTTCACAATTCCGGAAGTACTTGAAAAATTACCCAAAGTTCCGGGTGGTGAAATGCCTTATGTTGAAGGATTTTTCTATCTTCTATTAACCGGTGAAATACCGGGCGATGAAGATGTAAAAGACGTTGCCGAAGAATTCAACAAGCGCCAGCATGTACCGCAGTATGTGTTCGATGTTATTCGTGCTCTTCCGAAAGATACTCATCCGATGGTGATGTTTTCGGCTGCCATTCTTTCGATGGAAAGGGAATCTGAATTTGTGAAAGAATACAATGCCGGAATAAGTAAAATGGATTACTGGAAACCGACATACGAAGATGCGATGAATCTTCTTGCCAAACTTCCGAGAATCGCTTCTTATATATATCGTTACAAATACAAAGATGATAATATAATTGATGCCGATACAAGTTTGGACCTCGGTGGAAACTTTGCTCATATGATGGGTATCGGTAAACCGTATGACGATGTAGCGAGGTTATACTTCCTTCTTCACAGCGACCACGAGAGCGGAAACGTTAGCGCTCATACGGGGCATCTCGTAGCAAGCGCTTTGTCCGATGTTTATTATGCTATCTCCGCAATGATCGACGGTCTTGCCGGTCCGTTGCATGGTTTGGCTAACCAGGAAGTTCTACGCTGGATACAGGGTGTAATGGATAAAATGGGTGGAAAGGTCCCGACTGAAGAAGAGATGAAAAAATTCGTTTGGGACACATTAAATTCCGGTCAGGTAATTCCGGGTTTCGGTCATGCTGTACTGAGGAAGACAGACCCGAGGTATATGGCTCAAAGAGAGTTCTGCCTTAAACATTTACCCGAGGATCCTATCTTTAAATACGTTGATATGCTTTACAAAGTAGTTCCGCCTATTTTGGAGGAACAGGGTAAAGCGAAAAACCCCTGGCCTAATGTAGATGCTCAGTCCGGCGTTATACAGTGGTATTATGGTTTAACCGAATATGATTACTACACCGTATTATTCGGAGTGGGAAGAGCATTCGGTGTGCTTGCAAATATTATCTGGGATCGCGGTCTCGGTTACCCAATTGAAAGACCTAAATCGGTAACTACTGCCATGCTTGAAGAAGTTGCAGGTATTAAAAACTAATTTATATTTTTAAATAAACCCCGTTTAACTCAAGGGAGTGGTCAATTAAGTTTTTATTGAAGACCATTCCCTTTTTTATTTTAAAAGACTTCTGTCCAAAATAAAAGGAACTCTCTCTAATCTCTTGAAAAGAGAGAGACTTATTGTTAATAAAACGTTTTATTGATTATGTTAGACAGAATATTAATAAAAAGAATCAAACATTAATAATCCTTTCTCTTTTCAAGAGAAGGGTAGGGTTAAGTTTCAATGCTATAAAAAATTATTCAAAAAATATTAAATAACGAATTGATAATTTATTATAAAATTTAATTTGGATAGCAGTGTTTTAAAAGACGATATGAGATTTTCTTTATAATGGGTGTGAATCTTATGGTAATAAAATGAATCAAATAAAAATTAAATAAGATAATTTATTGATCTAATTTATACTGGAGAAAAAAATTGAAAAGAGTTGCAATCCTTTTTATTCTTACATTATTTGTCTGGGGATGCGGACAAAAAGAAACGCACGACGACTTGAACTGGACAACCGATTTAGGCAAAGCGCTCCAACTTGCAAAGCAGGAAAACAAAGCCGTTCTGGTTAATTTCACCGGCTCCGATTGGTGTAAGTGGTGTTTTAAGCTAAGCGATGAGGTCTTTTCACAGGATGAGTTTAAAGAATACGCTGATAAAAATCTTGTGCTTGTAAAAGTAGATTTTCCAGAGCACAAAGAACAAACGAACCAAACTAAAATGTACAACAAATCTTTAGCGAAGAAGTTTGGTGTGCAGGGATTTCCTACCATTATCATAATAAATAGCGGGGGAAGAATGGTTGCCAAGACCGGTTACCAGGCGGGCGGACCGGTTAATTATATTAATCATATAAAATCATTTTTAAGCAGCTAATAGAAATAACAAGGAGTTCGCTAACCCGTTTGTAATCTGTTTCGAATGCTTTCGTAGATGCGGGCTTGCAAGGTAAATTTATTGGCGTTTTTTAGGATGTCGGCTTTTTTAAAATTGTTTTAACTAAGGTTTCCTCAGAAAGTCTAAATTGTACTATTTTTATTTGATTTTAATGATATATGATAATAACAATTATGAAAGCATTAATTAGTAGTCAAATTTTGTATGGAATTTGCGCAATATTACAAAAAAGAATTTCATATATGCAAAGTTATTTAATAATATCACTTATAGCCTTGCAATTCATAAGACAATATTTACACCTATGTTGTTCTATTACAACCACTTATAAAGATTTGAGTAAAACCTAACTAAGCTTGGGCGACCTGGCAGGTCGCCCTACAAATAATTGATGTTCTCTATGTGTCTATAAAAACTATCAATTAAACGTATCTTCTTTTAGTAATCATTTCTTTGTAAATTTATGATATGAACACGATAGAATTAATTATTAAAAAACGAAACGGGAATGTCCTTTCGAAAGAAGAAATTGGTTATCTGATTGATTCTTATACAAAAAGGCAAATCCCCGATTACCAGTTTTCTGCCCTGTTGATGGCAATCCTGCTAAAAGGAATGAACAAGCGGGAAACCGCTTATTTAACAGAAGCAATGCTGCATAGCGGAAAGGTTGTTGATCTTTCCGCAATTAAAGGACCTAAGATCGATAAACATTCTACGGGCGGTGTGGGTGATAAAACTTCGCTTATACTTGCACCTATTGTTGCTTCGGCGGGAATAAATGTTCCGATGATCTCGGGACGCGGACTCGGGCATACGGGCGGAACTCTCGATAAGCTTGAATCTATTCCCGGTTTTAGAACCGATCTTTCTTTAAAGGAATATAAATATGTTCTGAAAAAATGCGGCGCTGTTTTAATCGGACAAACTAAAGACATTGCCCCTGCCGATAAGTTAATATACTCCCTGCGCGATGTAACCGGCACGGTGGAATCGATTCCTTTAATAACGGGAAGCATAATGAGTAAAAAACTTGCCGAGGGAATTGACGGTTTAGTGCTCGATGTTAAAACAGGCAGCGGCGCATTTATGCGAAAAACAAAAGACGCCGTTGAATTAGCCGGCTCGCTTATCAGCACCGCAAAATCTTTCAATAAAAAAGTTATTGCTTTTATAACGGATATGAATCAGCCGCTCGGCTATTATATAGGCAACTGGTTTGAAGTTTATGAATCGATAAAAGTATTGCGCGGCGATGCAGGCAATGATTTATCACAGCTCAGCTTAAAACTTTCGGGTGCAATGATCTATCTCGGCGGCAAAGCAAAATCAATAGATGAAGGTATGCAAATTGCCGAACGACAGATTGAAACAGGAAAAGCTTTCGAGAAATTTGTTGAAATAGTAAAACTCCAGGGCGGCAATACAAGTTATATTTTGAATCCGGAAAAATATCCCGAATCAAAAGTCATATCTAAATTCATATCGGCGAAAAGCGGTTTTGTAAAAGGTATAAACACATACCGGATTGGAATGGCTGCTCTCGAGCTTGGTGCCGGAAGAAAAACACTGAAGGATAAGATAGACCCGAAAGCCGGAATTATCTTTAAAATAAAAATTGGCGACAAGGTAAGAAAAGGTGCGGTAATTGCGGAACTTCATTCAAGCTCCAAAGACAAAATAAGTTCGGCAAAAGAAATACTTTCGGACTCAATCGTGTTTTCACAGGGAAAGCCGGTTAAACCAAAACTTATCAAAAAAATTATAAAGTAAAGGAAAATAAAATGGAAAACAGAAAAGAAATAGTAGAAGAATTAATTAAAAGTTACTGGATGGAAATAGAAACCGTTATTAATTACATTTCCAACTCAATAAATCTCGACGGGGTTAGAGCAGAGGAAATTAAGAAATCCCTCGCTGTTGATATCACAGAGGAAATCGGTCACGCTCAGACACTGGCTAAGAGAATAAAGGAACTCGGCGGGACTGTTCCCGGTTCTTTAGATTTAAAGCCGGAACAGACTTTCCTACAGCCGAAAAAAGATACAACCGATGTAGCTTCTGTAATAGAAGGTGTAATTAAAGCAGAAGAAGGAGCGATCGAACAGTACAATAAAATTATCCGCTTGTGTGACGGGGTTGACTACGTTACACAGGACCTGGTAATCGGACTGTTGGCAATGGAGGAATCACACCGCATCGAGTTCATCGGCTTTTTAAAAGAGTACAAAAAATAAAAAGGGGAATTGGCAGCAGAAATTGCTGTCTTTTTTTATAAATGTTCCTCTTATATTACAGATTAGTAATTTGAATGTTTTAAATCGATGTTAGTTTTAATTTAAACAATAGTAAGAGGTATTAATATGTTATTTATAGTTGCTATACTTGCCGCAGTTGTTGCTTTGTTTGTTTACTTCAATGCAAAGAAAAGATTTCAAAAACAGGAAGCTAACTTTGCACTTTTAGGAATGGCAGTTGCATTGCTAATTGCCATTACACAATGCTGGACTGTTATTCCTGCCGGTCATGTGGGAGTTGTAGATTTTTGGGGTATCGTTAGCGATAATACTTTAAAACCAGGCGTTAACTTCATAAATCCTCTCGCGAAAGTAATAAAGTTCGACGGGCGAAAACAGGAAATGAAAGAGGTTATGAACGTACCGTCGAAAGAGGGTTTAACCGTTGAGCTCGAGATAAGTCTTATTTATAAATTAGATGAAGACCGTGTGAACATAATTTATAAAACCGCCGGAGACTACGAGGAATATACAAACAAAATTATCATTCCCTATTTCCGCTCGGTTGTAAGAGGAGTTACATCACAATTTGAAGCTAAAGCATTATATACAGCCGAACGCGCCAAATTGGAAGTGGGAATAAAAAACGAGTTGAAAAAAATTAAAGACTTAAGCGAGATTGTAATTTTGGATGCACCGTTAAGAAAAATAGTTCTGCCACCCGGTTTAACAGCATCAATTGAAGAGAAGCTTAAAGCCGAGCAGGAAAGTCAGCGTATGGAATTTATACTTACACGGGAGAAGCAGGAAGCCGAACGAAAAAGAATTGAAGCACAGGGAATCGCTGATTTTCAGGATATTGTTTCGAGAGACATAAACGAACAGTTGCTAAAATGGAAAGGTATTGAAGCAACCGAAAAGCTTGCAAATTCTACTAATACGAAAGTAATTATTATCGGTTCTGGCAAGGACGGCTTACCAATTATTCTCGGAAACAATTAATGTTTTAAAGTTTCCGCTTATTGACTTACCGGTCATAACCACTATTGCTTTAAATCGAACAATACGTTATTTTTAGACCGGCAAGTCAATTTATTAGGAATTATGTATGATCCCGGTTATCCATTTTTTAAATTATCTTCTACCCGTATTATATCTTACGACTTTCTCCGCTTACTTTTATGATTTTATGAAAGGGGAGAAAAAGTTTATTAATATAAAACGGCTTTTTCTTTTTCTAACATTATTAATTCATCTTGTTTATTTATTACTGAGAACCTTCGAGTTCCATCACCCGCCAATTACAAATGTATTTGAAATTTTTACCGTGCTCGCATTTGCAATAACTTTCTCTTATTTCCTTTTGGAACTTATAACGGATATTAGGGGAACAGGTCCCTTTATAATTATTATTTCATTTGTTTTCCAGTTTATCTCCACGCTGTTTATTCCCGATCAATTGGCGGTGAAAGAAGTTCTCAGAAACAACCTGCTTGGTATTCATGTTATTACTGCACTTTTGGGTTATTCGGGATTTACAATTTCAGCAGTATATAGCTTTTTATATTTAACTCTTTACAAAGATTTAAAGCATAACAGATTCGGGTTAATATTTAACCGGCTTCCGAATCTCGAGGTGCTTGAAAAGTTAAGCTTCTATTCGGCAGTAATAGGATTTGTTTTGTTAACAATTGCAATTATAATAGGAATCATCTGGCTGCCGTCTGCTTTTCCGGATATTTCCTACCTCGATCCTAAGCTGATTGGAACAGGGCTTGTTTGGTTATTATACGGAGCCGGTATTTTAAGCAATTTAATTGTGCACTGGAAGGGGAAAAAATTAATTGTGCTCTCAATAACAGGATTTGTCATTGCAATACTCTCAACGATAATATCCAACTTTTTAGCTCAGAGCTTTCATTCTTTTTATTGAGATAAGATGAACCTTTTAGCAGTTTCGATAAATCACCGAACAGCACCAGTTGAATTAAGAGAAGCTCTTCATTTAACCGAAGAAGAGATCAGGCAGATTATTCAGCTTGCAAAGGATGAATTGCTGCAGGAAGGATTCATTATCTCAACCTGTAACCGAACTGAAATTTACGGCATCCCAAAAGAGTTTCAACTTCCATATTCCCGGCTGCATAGTTTTATTTTGGGTCATAAGAAGCCCGTTAATGCTTCGGAGGAAAACTTTCAGAATTTTCTTTCCCGCGAATCTCTTAAGCATTTATTTGGTGTTGCTTCGGGAATTGATTCGATGTTAATAGGCGATAACCAGATTTTAAAACAGGTTAAAGATTCATTCCTTATTGCAGAAGAGATGGGGTTTGCAGGTTTCATGATGAAGCGTGTTTTCGATGCGGCTATAAGGGTGGGAAAAAGAGCAATTTCTGAAACAGCTATTAGTGAGGGCGCAGTTACTGTAAGCTATGCAGCGGTTCAATTAATAGAAAAAATATTTTCAAACCTGAGTAAAAAAACCGCCCTGGTTATAGGAGCAGGTGAAACAGGAGAAATAGCAGCAAAACATTTGAGAGATAAAAACATCAGGAAGCTTACAATTACAAACAGGACAAAAGAGCGCGCCGATAAGCTTGCGGCTAAATTAAATGCAGACTCGTTCCCGTTCGATGAATTAAATCAGCATCTGAATAAGTTCGATATCATCATCAGCGCTACGAGTTCCGAAAATATTCTAATATCAAAAGAAGATGTTGAATCGGCAATTAAAAAACGCAATTACAACTCTATGGTGCTTATGGATATCGCTATCCCGCGTGATATTGATCCTTCGACATCTAAAATTGATTATGTTTTTTATAACGATATCGATTCCCTCAATATTATTGTTGAGCAAAACCTTTCAAAAAGAAAAGCTGAAATTCCAAAAGTTGAAAAAATAATTGAAGAAGAGCTCGATAACTTTTTTGCATGGTATAATTCCCTTCAGGCAGCACCGACTATAAAAAGTCTGCGCGACCATTTTGAATCTATCCGCGCAGAAGAAGTTGAAAAGAACATAAATAAATTCTCATCCGAAGATAAAGAAAAACTTGAGATCATCACCAAAAGAATCGTGAATAAGATACTTCATCATCCTACAATCGAATTAAGAAAAACAAACGACGCAGGAACAGGGGCAGAAGAAGCGGCTACTAAAATGGGAATAATAAGAAATTTATTCGGGATCGATAAACCGGGTTCAAATAATGAAGACAAAAAATAGTTATTAAGGAAAAAAGATTGAAAAGAAAAATAATTATTGGCTCAAGAGGAAGCGAGCTTGCGTTGTGGCAGGCAAACTTTATTAAGAAGCAGCTTCAAAAATTTCACCGGAACATAACGGTAGAAATTAAAGTAATAAAAACCTCAGGCGATAAAATACTCGATGTAGCTCTTTCGAAAATAGGCGATAAAAATCTCTTTACAAAAGAGCTTGAAATCGAATTACTAAAAGGGACAATAGATTTAGCAGTTCACAGCTTGAAAGACCTCCAAACTGAAATACCCGCCGGGTTAAAGCTTGCAGCCGTTACAAAGAGACACGATGTTGAAGATGTTCTTATAGCCCGGAAGAAGGGAACCACAGTTGAAAACTTGAAAGAAGATGCAGTTGTAGCTACGGGTTCGCTCAGGAGAAAATGCCAGCTAATGCATATAAGACCCGACATAAAGATTGTAGATTTGAGAGGGAATGTGCCGACGAGAATACAAAAGTTTCTTAAGTCTGATTGGGATGCAATTATTCTTGCGCGCGCAGGCGTGGAAAGACTTAAATTAAAAAAATATATCTCGTCTTTCATTAAAACGGATTTAATTTTACCCGCAGTCGGACAGGGAGCGCTTGGCATTGAAATAAACAAGGAAAATAAATTCGTGAATGAACTCTTACAATCGATTCATCACGAGGACAGCTACAAGGCAATACTTGCAGAAAGAGCATTGCTGAAAACTTTAGAGGGTGGCTGCCAGGTACCAATTGGGGCTTATGCAGAAGTAAAACCAAACGGGCTTTACTTAGATGCAATGGTCGGATCGTTGGACGGGACAATTACGTTCAGGGAAAAAGTAAGAGGCAGCAAACAGAATCCCGAAAAATTGGGCAGGTTACTCGCGAAAGAGCTGCTTAAAGCAGGAGCAAAATCAATCCTTCGGGAAATTTATAAATCATTGGGGAAAGCATGAAGCAGGCAATTATTTTACTGATAGGAACTGCGCTTATTCTAATAACCGGTATTATTATTTATTCCTGTAGCTGTTCAAGCTGCAGCAAGCAGGAAGAAGCAATTGTACCTGTTGATGTATTGAAGAAAGCAAACGCTTATGTTGCATCGATAACGGGAGAAGAATTTTTTAAAAAATACATCACACCGAATTTTAGCAAAATGAAACACAACCCGCCTTACTACGAGATGGCATACACACTTTATATGCCCGAAAAACCTTATGTCAATTCAACAATAAAGTTTTTTGTTGACAGTGCTGGCAATGTAATGAAGAACCTCGATATAACGGGAATTCCCCGATGCAAAAACAGACCATCGGGATGTGATTGGAAAATCGACAGGGAAGACGCTGTAAAAATTGCAGAACAATACGGGTTAGAGAAAGGAATAAAAGACTGGCAGGTCGGATTTATCTGGAATCCCGAAAGAGGAATATATGTCTGGCATATACTTTCTACTTTGAAAGAAATGAAAGGTGAGTTCGGTTACCGCGGAAACGGGAAAGAAATGATTATCGATCCTATTAACGGAGATGTGCTTGCGTACAACGATTGGTACCTTAGATAAACAATCAGAAAAATGTTAGTTAAAGAGAACAAAGCGACAAAAAAGAAAATTAAAAAGGAACGCATTCTTGAAGCGGCCGCGGAACTTTTTTCTCATAAAAGTTACCACGAGGTGATGATGGAAGACGTTGCCAAGCTTACATCGGTTGCAAAGGGGACCGTTTACAATTATTTCTCTTCGAAGGAGGAGTTGTATTTTTCCATTATACGCATTCGAATGGAAAAGCTGAGAAATTCTCTAACGGAAAAGATAAAAACAGAACTTAACAGTATCGATTCGCTTCGTACTTTTGTAATACATCTGTACATGTTCATGATGAAGTACCCTAACTTCTTTTTGATTTACACAAAAGAGTCATTCTGTTCCGGTAATAAATTTTGTGATGAATTAAAAGCATTGGACGAACAGCTTGGAGAACTGTTAAAGGGCATAATTAATTCCGGCATTCGCGCAAACCTTTTCAGGGATGTCGATGAAGAGCTTGCTGTTCATACCGTGATCGGCAGCATTTACGGCACGGTTCAAAGAGGAATAAGCAACAAGATAGATGAAGATCAAAAGAAAATTGAAAGAGAGAGACTCTATGAATTTATTTTACACGGACTTTATGCGGGTTTCAAAAACAACAAGGTTCTTCCATTAAAAGATAAATCAATAGTGATAACCCGTACGGTTGAGCAATCGCGGGAATCGACATCGGCGTTGACAAGACTCGGGGCAAAAGTTATCGTCTTTCCAACGCTGGAAATTGTTCCGCCTTCAAGCTGGGAGGGTTTCGACACTGTGGCATTAAAACCGGATGCAATAGATTTTATAATTTTTACTTCCGCACATGCTGTTAAGATGTTCAACTTAAGGTTTGAAGAGTTAGATGTTGATATTAATTTTGATAAAATTAAGGTTATTGCAGTAGGAAATAAGACATCGGCAGTTTGTAAAAAATATGGTATCCCGGTTCATATAATTCCGGAAAAGTTTAGTGCGGAAGGTGTTGTTGAAAAGCTTTCCCGTTTCAATTTAAAAGATAAAGTCGTATTCATCCCCCGGTCGGCAATAGGAAAAGAGGAGCTGCCGAGAGGACTGCAGGATCTCGGAGCAATTATAAAATCGGTTCCGGTTTATAATGTTTCTCTTCCGACCAAAGAAAATATTAAGAAGAATATCGGACTTCTTAAATCAGGCAAACCCGATTTGTATATTTTTACAAGCCCTTCGACATTTGAAAATTTCCTGCTTATACTCGATATTAAAAATGCAGCGGAATATTTCAAAAGTTACGATGTTGCCGCAATCGGACCTACAACGAAAGCAGCAATAGAGAAAAAGAATGTTACGGTAAACATAATGCCCGATGAATACACGATAGACGGCTTGATTCATAAAATTATCAGTTACTACAATTCATAAAGGAGATAATATTGGCGAATTTGCAGAATGATCTATTTATAAGAGCATGTAAAAGACAACCGGTTGAGAGAACACCCATCTGGATAATGAGACAGGCAGGCAGGTATCTTCCCGAGTACAGGGCAGTTAGAAAAAAAGCAGATTTTTTAACTATGTGCAAAACTCCGGAACTTGCCGCCGAGGTTACTATTCAGCCGGTTGATATAATCGGTGTGGATGCTGCAATTATTTTTTCCGATATACTTGTTATCCCCGAAGCCATGGGAATGCATCTTGACATGATTGACGGTAAAGGTCCTGTTTTTCAACACCCGATAAAATTGGAAGACGATGCTGCACAACTTAAAAAAATTGAAGCTGCAACCGATTTGAATTTTGTTCTCGATGCAATTTCATTAACTAAAAAAGAATTGAACGGCAGGGTTCCGCTTATCGGTTTCAGCGGTGCGCCATGGACTTTGCTCACTTACATGGTTGAGGGGCAAGGGTCAAAATCCTTTTCTCATGTTAAAAAACTCATTTACAATAATCCCGAGCTTGCGCACAAACTGTTAGCCATGCTAACCGATGCGGTTGCTGATTATCTTTCAGCACAAATTGCAGCGGGTGCAGACGCAATACAAATTTTCGATACGTGGGCAGGAATCCTTTCACCGCGGGATTACCTTGTTTTTGCATTAAAATATATAAACCAGGTTATATTAAAATTAAAACGAAAAGGTGAACCGATAATTTATTTTCCCAAAGGTGTTCACAACAGGATGAGAATAACCGCCGACTGCGGCGCTGATGTTATAAGCGTTGACTGGACTATCGACCTCGCTAAGGCACGCGATAAGATAGGGCACAAGGTCGCTATCCAGGGAAATCTTGATCCCACTGTGCTTTATGCCGAGCCGGGTTTTATAAGAAGAGAAGCACGAAAGGTGCTTGAATCGTACGGTAAAGGGAACGGGCATATTTTTAACCTCGGGCATGGTATTTTACCCGACGTCGATCCTGCACACGCAAAAGCGTTAGTAGATTTTGTAAAAGAAGAGAGTGCAGTATTTCATCAGAACGATGTTAATACAAAAGTTATTAATTGAACAACGAGCAAATTGTCATTCTGAATCCCGACTCACTATTAAAGGCAGGTCGGGATAAAGAATCTCACCCTTAATAAAGTTGAGACTTTTCACTTCGTTCAGGGTGAAATTATAATGTATAACTTTTACAAATTGGTTTTCGGATTTTGTTTTTATTATAAATTCACCTTTTATCATCTCTTCCCGCGAAAATCGGGACAGGTAAAAAGAGAGGAGTTTATTGTAAAACCTGAAAACCAATTAAAATAGTGTATACGATAACTAAAATTCTTTATGAAGAAAAAGAAAGAAAATAATGTTTGAAGTAGATTTGAAAAAATTTGAAAAGTACGATAAACCAGGTCCGCGGTACACGAGCTACCCGACGGCACCTCAATTTAATGAAAACTTTAAACGCGAAGATTACTTAGACGAAATAGTCAAAACAAACTACGGTGAACAAACGCCCGATCTTTCGCTTTATTTACACATTCCTTACTGCGATACGCTCTGCTACTTTTGCGGATGCAATATGCTTATCACAAGAAACAGGGACAGGATTAATGAGTACATAAAGTATCTTCAGAAAGAGATTGACCTTATACGGGCTTATATTCTTCCCGACCGTAAAGTTGCACAGCATCATTGGGGCGGCGGTACTCCTACTTATTTAAACCCCGATGAAATTAACCAGCTTTCATCTTACATCAATCAATCGTTCGCTTTTAAAGACGATGCCGAAGTAAGCTGTGAAATTGATCCTCGCGAATTAACAAAGGCACATCTCGAAGCGTTAAGGAATAACGGCTTCAACAGGATAAGCATGGGCGTGCAGGATTTTAACGAGAAAGTACAAAAAGCCGTCAACCGTATCCAGCCGGAAGATATGACGCGACAGGTGATTAACTGGGTTCGCGAACTCGGGTTTCAAAGCATCAACCTCGATTTGATTTACGGGCTGCCTTTCCAAACACTCGACACTTTTGCAGACACTGTTGATAAAATAATTGATATCTCTCCCGATAGAATTGCCGTATTCAACTATGCACATGTACCGTGGATGAAAAAACATCAGGCGCTAATTCATCCCGAAGACTTACCCGCACCCGAAGAAAAGCTGGACATCCTGAAAACCACGATAGAAAAACTTACAGGCGCAGGTTATGTGTTTATCGGTATGGATCATTTTGCAAAACCGGATGATGAATTATCAACAGCATTAAAAGAGAAGAAACTATATAGAAACTTTCAGGGCTACAGCACAAATGCAGGCGCAGACCTTTATGCATTCGGTATTACATCGATCAGTCAGCTTAAGAATATTTACGCACAAAATTATAAAACAGAAAAAGAATACTATAAAGCATTAGATGACGAACAAATACCAACGGCAAAAGGTTACAGGTTAACAGAGGATGATCAAATAAGAAGAGAAGTAATAATGAAGTTAATGTGCGACTTCGAGCTGAACTTTAAATCGATCGAAGATAAGTTCAATATAAATTTTAAGGATTACTTTTCATGGGGATTGAACAACCTGAAAGAGATGCAGAAAGATGAGCTTGTAGAAATATCGAATGAAGGAATAACAGTTAAAGATATGGGAAGACTGCTCATCCGCAACATAGCAATGAACTTTGACGGATACATTGAGAGGAAGGAAGATAAGGCGAAGTATTCTAGAACGGTATAAGAGAGGGAAATAAAAATGAAAGATGAAAAATTATATGGCGAGATAAAGCAACTTATACAGCAAGCGAGAAATTTTGTTGTTCAAAATGTTAATACAACGCTTGTATTTACCAACTATCATATTGGTAAAATGATAGTCGAAAATGAACAACAAGGAAGCGAAAGAGCAAAATATGCTGAGAAAACCTTAAAAAATTTATCAAAAAGGTTAACAAAAGATTTTGGTAGGGGATACACTAAACGAAACCTGGAATTAATGAGAAAGTTTTATTTAACTTTTTCAAAAGCGAAATCACTGACTTCGCAATCCCAGAAAACGAAATCATTGATTTCGCAATCTAAAAATAGACAAGCAGGAACAACTGAGCCCAAGCAGACGACAAATACACAATTGGTAGTTGCACAATTTAGCAAATTATTTAAACTGAGCTGGACGCATTACGTATTTTTGATGCGAATAGAAAATGAAGAAGAAAGAAAATTTTATGAAATAGAAACCGTAAACAATAACTGGTCTGTTCGCGAGCTTCAAAGACAATATAACTCGTCAATTTACGAAAGAATTGCTTTAAGTAAGGATAAAAAGAAAGTAAAGGAGCTAAGCAGAAAAGGACAAATAATTACACAACCGATTGACATGTTAAAAGAACCTTATGTTCTGGAATTTCTTGGGCTAAAGGAAGAGTCTACTTATACGGAAACCGAATTGGAAACAGCACTAATTAATAAGCTAGAACATTTTCTCCTAGAGTTAGGCAAAGGATTTCTTTTTCATAGCAGACAGCAAAGAATTACATTT
>BDSV01000151.1 GCA_002898075.1 bacterium BMS3Abin03 | reverse complement strand
GTACTCCTTATTATTTTGCTGTTATTGGTTCGGCTATTAATTATGATGCGTTGGTAAATAAATCCGATCCAACCGATACATTACACACCCCGGGAGATTATTACCTTTCAGCTTCTGCATTTGCGCAGGAAGCCGAGAATCCCAGGAAAATTGTTTCTATTATAGCCGGTTCCGATCTTTATAACCCGCCTGTAGAAGTACAACCTGCTAATCAAATTAGCGGTGCCGGAACAGGAAATGTCGGTTACGATGTAATAGATAACGATCAATTGATAAATGCCGCATACGAAGTGACTTTCTTCAAAGACTCATCTTCTGCCGAGTATAAAATGTTCTGGCAACTGGAGAATATATCTTCGAATACGGTTCTTATCGATACAAGTGATCAGTATACTTACGGATCAACTATTATAGATCGAATTATCACCGACGGTTTCATAACAAGAGTAGAGGAACAGAATCCGACAATAGGCGAACCTTTTTATGAACCTAGTGAAGCAGTTTGGTATGCACCATTCGATTCTCTTTCTGGTACCGGTGCTATTTATGTCGGTACCGATATGAAACAAGGAAGAGATGTTCCATTTTTCGAAGAGAAAAGAACGGATTTAATTACAGCCGATGAATTGAGAAAGGTGGAGCTAAGATTTGATGGACAGGGAAAAGCTTACAGGTATCTTAACGGTTTCGTTGGGGTAGCACCTCCTTTAAGAAAGAAAACATATCTTTACGCGGGCGGAGTTACCTCCGATAACCCGGACGTAACAGTTGACCTGAGCAGTATTGGAAAACTTGGTCAGGGTTTTGTAGATGTGCCGTTTACTGCCTGGGTTGTTGATAATAGATACGGTGAAGAAAAACAATTAGCCGTGGGATTTGTGGAAAGAGCTGCAACAACATTGTTTCCTGACGGTAACCCCGACGGGCAATGGGATCCTGGCGATTCACTGAATGAATCTGGTGAAGTTATAATTATTTTTAATGCTCCTTATGATCCTAATGGTGGTCAAATCGAATATACAGGCGGCGTGTTCAGCGATACTTTAGCTTGGGCAGATTTATTGAAAGCTTCTCCTTTAACTAAGCAACTGCCTCAAAGTGCACCTGTAACTGATGAGCAGAGAGTCATCTTTGATTCACCATGGTTTAACACAATGTATGTTGTCGGTTTACAAAGAAAGGATTCTTCATCGTTCTTTACTTCGGGTGATAAATTAATTATCCCGTTAGATGTTTATCCATATACGGAAGCCGATGTTTATCAATTTACTACAAGCAGCAGAACGATTACGGATGCTGACGAGAGAGAATTATTTGACAAGGTAAATGTTTTCCCGAATCCGTTATATGGTTTTAATATATTAACGGGCTATGATGGAACCGCTCCCGATGAACCGTTTGTTACTTTTACAAATTTACCGACTGATATTACAGTCAAGGTTTACTCGTTATCCGGTCAGCTCTTGCGAACCTTATCTACTGAAGATAAGAGTTCACCGGACTCTCCATTCCTCAGATGGGATTTGCAGAACGAGAATGGATTGAGAGTAGCATCCGGTTTGTACATTGCGATTATTTCGTCAAAAAAATTCGGCGATAAAATATTAAAGTTTACGATAATTATGCCTCAGAAACAGATACCGAGATTCTAGTTGAAATCAAAGGCAGGTGTTTAATTTATTTATTGCACCTGCCTGATGAAAATTTTATGTAAAACTTGTGGAGTTTAGAAAATGAAAAAAATATTACTAATAATTTTCAGCTTAGCCCTTCTGACTTCTGCCTTTGCGGGTGATGTTTCCAGAAAAGGCACAACCGGTGCTGAAGAGCTTCTCATTCCTGTTGGTGCCCGGGGTATAGCTACAGGCGGTTCTTTCCTTGCGAACATTACAGGGCTGGAATCGATTTACTATAACCCTGCAGGGCTTGATGTTAACCCACGTACCGAAGCTATGTTCAGCTATGTAAATTATTTGGCTGATATTAATGTTTCTTATTTTGCTATCGGTACATCTTTGGGTGATATCGGTTCGATAGCTTTCGACCTCAAGTCTTTTGACTTTGGTGATATTCCTATTACAACTGTTCAATTTCCCGATGGAACAGGTCAAACCTATTCACCGACGTTTCTAACTTTAGGATTTACCTATTCGAAAGTTTTGACGGATAGAATATCAATCGGAACAAATCTCAAGCTGATCACTGAAAATATTCAAAATACCAGTGCTACCGGGTTTGCTATTGATGCCGGAGTTCAATACAGGTTCAATGAAACTCTTATGCTTGCTGCAACTGTTAAGAACATCGGTACAAATATGGAATTTTCCGGGCAGAATTTGAGAATCCGAACAGAAATTCCCGGTTCTGTTCCCGGCGCTACAAACGGTACTTATGACATAGCCACCGAACCATTCCAGATACCAAGTTTCTTCGAACTAAGTCTGACTTACAGAGCTATTATAAACGATCAGAATTATCTTGCACTTGCGAGCGCTTTTGTTGCAAATAACTCGTTAGAGGATGCGCTTAATTTTGGTCTGGAATACGGTTTTATGAATTCCTTTTATGTTCGGGGCGGTTATAATCTGCTGCTGGAAAACGCCGGCGATAATGTTTACGGCTTTTCATTGGGTGCAGGCGTAGATTATAGTGTCGGCGGCGATTTTACCGTAATTTTTGATTATGCTTTTAGGGATGTTAAAGAATTCCCTACTGCTAATCATATTTTTACTGTAAAACTTGCATTTCAATAATATACGACTTTTTAGGGATATAAGCGTCTGTTGATTTTTCAATAGACGCTTTTTTATTTTTATATGATTAAAAAAAAATATTATGTGATGAAAGCTCTTATTTTACTTATTACTTTGTTCCTCGTGCCGGCATTAAATGCACAGGTGAAATTCGGTTTCGAATTTGATTATGCCCAGTTTGCTTATGACTCGGTATCAAATTACGTAGAGTTTTACTATTCTTTTAACGAAGCTACTATGGGTATTGAGCACACAGATACTATGGATTACGCAAAAGCAATATTACATGTAACAATTGAGGACACAACTACGGGGATTAAAACAGTCGATAAAAATTGGTTAGTATCGAATGCTATTATCGATCAGAAAAATAAAAACGAAAGTCTTATCGGGGTTATCGGTTTTATCTTAAACAAAGGCGAGTATAAATGTACAGTTGTTGGTAAAGATGCTCTTGACAACAGCCGGAAAAGAGAGATTACGGAGTACATAAATGTATTTCCCTTCATGCAGTTGAATACTTCGCTGAGTGATATCCAGCTTGCGTCAAATATAATATCCGGCAGCAGCAATACTTCATCAATCTTTTATAAAAATACTTTTGAAATAATGCCTATTCCTGTAGCTGTTTTCGGTGAGAACAGACCTGTACTTTTTTACTATACCGAGTTATACAATCTTAGTAACGGTAATAAAAATAATATGCTTAGAGTGGATCAGACGGTATATAACAGCAGGGGGCGGATGGTTGTACAAAAACATAAGAAAATAGGACGTATGGTTAATTCGCGTGTTGAGGTTGGAACTGTAATGACATATAAACTTCCCACCGATTCATATACGCTGGTCATCTCCGTTTTAGATAGCGTTGCAAATTACGGCGTATCCTCGTCTAAAAAGTTTTATGTTATAAATCCATCAGTCGAATATGTCGATACGTTTGAAACAAAATCAAACATAATTATCGGGATGTTCGGGGTTATGTCTGAAGAAGAATTAGATGACTTCTTCGCAAAATCAAAATACATTGCGACAGCACCGGAAATAGCCAAGTATGAATCTCTAACTAATGAAGTTGGTAAGCGTGAGTTTATGACAAACTTCTGGAAAGCAAGGGATGAAGATCCTTCCAATAGGAGAAATCAGTATTTAATCGATTATATGGAACGAATAAAAGAAGCAAACAATAAATATTCCGGATTTTCGAGAGAAGGATGGCAAACTGACAGGGGCAGAGTTTATCTAATCTACGGCGAACCGGACGAAATCGAGCGTCACCCGAACCAAACAGAATCCCGACCGTATGAAATCTGGTATTACAATGATATTGAAGGCGGAGTTATTTTTATATTTGGGGATCTTACCGGGTACTCGGATTATACACTGCTTCATTCTACCAAGCGCGGTGAATTACAAGACCCCACCTGGCAAAGAAGAATTACAATAAGATAAAAATTTTTTTTCTTAGAACTGAATATAAGCCCTATTAATAGGGCTTTTTATTTTTAAAATGATCTTCTTTTGTGATATTCTTTTGGAACGATTCGTTATTTTATATTTATCTTTTTAATTTTTGAAACAAATTCTATCTGATCTTTAATATAAAATTGTAAACACATGAAAAACAGGTTAGAATATATATTATTTACCGGATTCGAAAAGTTATTTCATTTACTGGGTCTAAAGCTTTCGCGGAAGTTTGCTTTATTTCTAGCTCTTGTCTTTTACTATTTAATTCCGATAAGAAAGGAAACCGTACTGGATAATCTCAGGCATGCTTTTCCTTCTTACGATGAAAAGAAAATCAGGAAGATAGCGTTTGCCAATTACAAAAGTTTTGCAACGGTATTAATTGAGATTCTCTATATGTCCCGAATGACTGCAGAAGAAATAAAGCAGGAGGTTGACTGTATAAACCTGGACTACGTAAGAAAAAAATATGAGGAGGGTAACGGGCTAATTCTTCTATCGGCGCATTTCGGTAATTGGGAATGTATGGCGGCTTCGATGGGAGTGCAGTTAAATATATCCCTTTCGCTTGTGGTAAAACCGCTGCGCAATCCTTATGTTAGTAATTGGATGAATAGAACCCGCGCTAAATGGAATAATAAAATAGTACCGTTAGGTATTTCGATAAGGCAGGTTTATCAAACATTAAAAGAAAAGAAAATTGTTGCTATGGTTGCCGACCAGAGAGGACCGGAAGATGGAATTAAAGTAAATTTTTTCGGAAGGGAAGTTTCGACGCATGCCGGACCGGCGGTGCTTGGTTTGAAAACAGGAGCACCTATTTTATACTGTATCCCGATCAGGCAAAAGAACAATACATATAAAACTGAATTTACCGAAATATCAAAAGAAAACTTACCCGGGTTGTATGATGATAAAATTAAAGAGCTTAGCCAGCGGCACATGTCTTATCTCGAGGGATTTATAAGAAAACATCCTGAGCAATGGTTGTGGATGCATAAACGATGGAAACATTAACAAACGAAAAAATATTAGTCATTCAAACTGCATTTTTGGGCGATGCAATTTTAACCCTCCCGATGATTCAAAAATTAAATGCAATAAACCCGGCATCCGTTATCGATGTTATTTCAATTCCCTCAACGTCCGGGGTATTTTCTGCATCACCCTACGTAAACAAAATATATGTATTGGATAAAAGAGGAAAACATAGAGGATTTAAAGCATTAAATCGGTTTATTAGTGAATTAAAAAAAAACAAATACAGTAAATTATTTTCGCCGCACCGTTCATTTCGCAGTGCTTATATTACACTTAAACTTCGGGTAAAGGATTCCTACGGGTTTGACAACAGTAGTTTTAAATATGCGTTCCGGTACAATGCAGAATATAAAATAAGTTATCATGAAGTTCGAAGAAATCTTTCACTGATTGGTGAAAATACCGATGATGATAACTGGAAAATTTTACCCGTGGTAATTGTTCCCGATGTTTCAAAAGAGAAATTAAAAATCTATATTAATAACCGGAACTTAAGTAAAGGTTTTATAGCCGTTGCGCCGGGTAGTGTTTGGAAGACAAAATGCTATCCAAAAGAATATTTTATCGCTATTTTAAAGTCGCTTGCTTCCGATAATTATAAATTAATTTTAATCGGAGGAGAAAACGATAAAAAAATCTGTAATGAAATTGCAGATCAGGCAGGACGGGACGTTCTTGTAACTGCCGGTGAGTTTAGTATTGTTGAAACAATAGGGTTATTGAAGTATGCGAAGCTTCTCGTTACCAATGACAGTGCTCCTACGCATATGGGTATGTGTGCCGATATTCCAGTACTAACGTTATACTGCTCTACAGTTTCCCGGTTTGGTTTTTATCCTTATAACGATAAAAGTACATTCCTGAGCTACGATGAGCTTGACTGTAAACCTTGTGGAATTCACGGGTATGCGCAATGTCCCATCGGTTCGTTCGATTGTGCTTTAAAATTAACACCGGATTTTGTTCTTCAGAAAATTAATGATATGTTAAATACTCATGAGTAATTCAACGAAGTTAATAAATATAGAAACAGATTTTGAATCTGCCGTAAATGAAGCTGTTAAATTATATGAAAACGGGAATGTTTTTATCTACCCTACCGATACGATTTACGGTTTTGGATGTAATCCTTTTATAAGGGAAGCAGTTGATAAAATTACCGGTCTAAAAGCAAGAGAAACCAAAAAAAGATATATTCTTCTGGCGGATAGTATCGAAACTGTATTAAAGTACGTTCATTTACAAAATGAAAAACAGCCCGGCTTTCTCAAACGCATCTGGCCAAATCCTGTTTCGATTGTTCTTCGATTAAATGACAAGTACAGGAATGTATTTAATCATAGCACAGCAGCATTCCGCATCCCGGATGATAAATTTTGTCTCAGCGTTCTATCGAAAATAAAATTGCCGATGGTTTCTACAAGTGTTAATAAAAAGGACCGGCTGCCGCTTAACAATATCGATAAAATAAAAAATGAATTTGACAAATTAGTTGATGTCATATTTTATACAGAGAAGCAGGCACTGAATTATGCTTCAACTTTAATCGATTTAACCCGCGATAAGCCCGTTTTACTTAGAGAAGGTAAAATTAAATTTGTGGATTTGATAAAAAAGTTCGGTTAGATTTACAATTGAAATATTTAATAATTATACATTAACAATGTCGCTATTTAACTCGATAAGAAATATCAAGAAAATTTCGATTCTTTTTATTCCGGATAATACCGCAACTGAAGCACGCTCCGTTAAAATCTCCCTCAGAAATTTAATACTCTGGATTTTTTTATATACTATTCTTTGCGGCATAATTTGGTTTTATGCATTATCACTCACCGGGTTAAACAATTACCTGTTGCCTACTAATACGGGATTTCGTAAAGAGGACAAGCAGAGGGTTGAAGAGTTGAATCAGAAAATTTTATTTCTTGCAAAAGAACTTCAGTCGTTAAAAGTTTCAAATGAGAGATTAAAATATGCATTAATTCTCGGTGATTCTACCATATTTGATTCGCTTAATAATAATGTGCCGGACTCTGAAAATTCGGGAAAAGATATTCCTGTCGGCGGTAATATTCATAAAGTTATTAGCGGGCTGCTTTTCGGTGATGAAATCCAAGCAGAGAAACTATTATTTATCAAACCGGTTTCCGGCTATGTTACCCAACAGTTCAATCCTAATAAAGGGCACATAGGAATGGATTTTGCTGTTAAAGAAGGGATGCCTGTTTACGCTGCTGCAGGAGGATATATAGTGTTTTCCGGTTTTACGGTTGAAGATGGGTTTATGATAATTATTAGCCATGCTAACGGGTATATAACAGTTTATAAACATTGTTCATCCTTAATTAAAAAACAGAGAGAACGTGTATTACAGGGTGAATTAATTGCTCTTAGCGGCAACAGCGGAACGCATTCTACCGGTCCGCATCTGCATTTTGAAATTTGGAAAGACGGGTATCCGGTAAATCCCGAAAGCTTAATTATAAATTATTAAAGTAAAGGAGTAAGAATCTTGAAAAACAGATCACTGAATGGAAGTATGGAAGATATAACTATTATCAGCAGCGGAGTAAAAATTGAGGGAAAAGTAACAAGTAGCGGCAGCATACGCGTTGACGGCACATTGCAGGGCGATTTATCTGCCAAAGGTAATGTAACTGTGGGCGAACAGGGTGATATAAACGGGCAGATAAATGCTAATGTGGTAAATATTGGCGGAAAGGTTGTTGGTACTGTTATTGCCAAAGAAAAGCTTGTTCTCGAATCCAAGTCGTCTTTGAAAGGCGATATTATAAGTAAAATATTGATAGTTGAGGCTGGTGCAAAGTTCGACGGGAAAAGCAGTATGGATGACAATATTAAGGAAACGGTAATACCGAAACCGGTTCAGTCGAATCAATAATGGAAAAAGAGCCGGACAAGCTGAAAGGTATCAATAAAGTTTATCGTGAGATTGGACCTTACTTAGGATTAGGAATGCAACTGGCTCTTACCGTAACGATTATGGTTTTTGTCGGGTTTTGGTTAGATGAAAAATTTGATACGAAACCTGTACTTACCGTGGTTTTTTCTTTGTTGGGTGTATTTGCAGGAATGTATAATTTTATAAAGAACGCAATTAATTCCGGCAAAAAATGAATCCGAAGAAATTCCTTTTCATCTCTCTAATATTTGCTTTAATTACTTTAATCGTCTTTCTTTATTTGTTATTCAATTCGAATTCTCCATTAATATATAAATCAATTTTATTGGGGGATTCTCTCGCTCTTCTTAATTTTCTGGTGGGGATCCTATTTATATACATTGGGAAAGGAAAACCGGATAAAATCTTTCTTCAGTCGGTCTTTGCAGGGGTACTCCTCCGGCTGGGCTTATTGCTTGTCCTGGTTATTCTTACATTGAAATTCTTGGAAATAAATGATATAAGTTATATATTTTCACTCTTATTTTTTTACTTTTTTTACGTTATAATAGAAGTAATATACCTAATTCTCAGAAAAAGATAATACGAGTTTTATGTCGTCAATTTCGGTGACCGATACTTTAAAAAATGTGGTTGACTCTGTACAATATAGTGGCGGAAATGACAGCGGATGGATCCTTCATCATATTGTGGATGAAAAAGAGCTGAATTTTACCTGGTTTACTATCCATATTCCACAATTTCCAACTGTGTTTGGAATTGATTTAACCCCGACTAAGCATGTAGTCTTCATGTGGATATCAGCAATATTAGTATTGATTACTTTTGCTGCGATTGCAAAGAGT
>BDSV01000150.1 GCA_002898075.1 bacterium BMS3Abin03 | reverse complement strand
GAGTTACTATTTAACAAGATCTCAGCCGCCATTTTACACGTCGATGCTTTTAGCTGTTTTCGAAGAACTGGAAAGAAATAAAAAAAACATCAGGTGGCTGTCTGAAGGATTAAAAGCTGCAATAAAAGAATACAATACTGTCTGGATGAATGAGCTGAGATTAACCGACACCGGTCTCAGCAGGTACTACGGAGAAGGGTTTGGGATCCCGCCTGAAACTGAACCGGGTCATTTCAATCATATTCTCGAACCTTATGCAAAGAAATATAAATTATCAATCGATGAGTTTATAAAAAAGTACAACAGCAGGGAAATAATAGAACCAAAATTAGATAAATATTTCATCCATGACCGCAGCTTAAGAGAATCGGGACATGACACGAGTTATAGATTAATTAATATTTCAGCATCTTTAAATACAGTCGATCTAAATTCGCTTCTTTATAAATATGAAAAAGATATTGAATTTATTATTAAAGAATATTTCGATGATTCGTTTACATATTCAAAAAACGTTACTTACAAAAGCAGCTTTTGGAGGAAGAAATCCTTAATTAGAAAAAAATTAATAAATAAATATCTATGGGATAATATAAAAGGTGTTTTTTCCGATTACAATTTTGAGAAGTCTCGATTAACAGGTTTTGAATCGGCTACAAGTTTTTATACAATGTGGTCCAAACTCGCTGAAAAAAAACAAGCACAATCATTAGTCAATAACCTTCTTCCGCACCTTGAAGCCCCTGGAGGGATATTATCCACTTCTAAAAAATCTTGTGGAAAAATTTCCAGTACACGGCCTCAAAGACAGTGGGATTATCCTTTCGGATGGGCGCCCCATCAAATTATTATATGGAAAGCTCTTGCTAATTACGGTTATTCCAACATTTGTGAAAGGTTAGCTTATAAATGGCTTTATACCATAACAAAGAATGCTGTCGATTATAACGGAACAATCCCGGAAAAATTTGATGTTATCGAAAGAACACATAAAATTTTTGCTGAATATGGAAATGTCGGAACTGATTTCGATTATATAACACGGGAAGGTTTCGGCTGGATGAATGCTTCTTTTCAATTAGGAAAAAAGTATATATCCGATAAAAATATTTCCAACTTAAATAAATTAATACCGCCGGAATGGATTTTTTGATTTATTTTTGTGAAGCAAAAATGTTAATGCCTTCCTCGACATTCAAATAAACTTTTCGTTATTTTGATGTTTGAAAATTGATTATTGGAATTTTAGAATTCAACCTTTTACAATACAAACTAACAATACATTTAAAACCGTTTCCTTATTTTCTTCCACAACTTGCTGCCGATCATATTATCAGCATTTGCAAGAATGGTTTTTATCAAATCCAAAATATCACTTTCTCCCGCCCAATGATTTCTTACGATCTGCGGGTCGATTTCGTTGATTAAGTCATTCAGCAGATATGCGGCTACAGCAATGTCGTCGAGGTATCCTACAGGTCCCAGGAAAGCTTCCGGTAAAAGATCGATAGGAGAGATGAAGTATGCTATTCCCGCAATAAGTTTCATTTTCTTGTTTGCCGGAACATTTTTATCAACCGATAATTTATAGAGAAGATGAAAAAGATCGGGTGCGGCTAAAATGTAATCCCCCCATTTATTCTCTCTATCGAGATTATCATTCAACCAATGCTTAACATCTTTCCTTATTTTCTTATAAAAATCCGATTGTCTTTCATTCATTATATTTCTATTACTAAATGTATCAATTTATAACTTCTGTGTCCTTTTTATCTTCCTTAACAAGCAGCCAGAGCAAAGCGGATAATGAAAGTGATATACCGCTGATTATAAAAATTATATTCTTATTCCCGGCTTCCATAATAAAGTAGCCCAAAACCAAACTGACTATCAATTGCGGCAACACAACAGAAAGGTTAAAGACTCCCATAAAAAATCCCATCCTGTTTTCATCTACTTTTTCTGACATGATAGCAAACGGAAGACTGACTATTGCCGCCCATCCTACACCAACTACAGCCATTAATATATACATAGTTAGAGGTGATTGCCCGATTGCTACGATTCCAAAATATCCGACAGCCATAATTGCAACACAGGAAAGATGAGTTTTTACTCTTCCGATTTTTTCTGTTATTGGTTCCAGTACAAAAGCAGGAAGAATGAAACCGACAGCATTTAAAACCAGGAATGAAATCGCAATTATCTGTCCTGTTTCCGTTCCGGTTGCGGGATTCATCTTTTGCTCGATGTAAGCGATTATATAAACGAACATCGTTTGAACGCCAATCCATGAAAAACCATGTGCAAAATAAATTCTAAACAACTCTCCCCATTGAGTAACAGTACTCTTTTTAACTTCTGTTTTCTCTTTATCATCTGTTATAAGTTCTTTACTTTCCTCAATAAAAAACGGCGGAATAATAGAAAAGAGTAAAACTAATCCGGCACCCAAATAGATCAAAAAGAAGTTTCCGAATATGGCACCGATAGCATAAGCCATTACTCCGAAAAATCCGGAGATAGTTTGCATCCACGTATAACCTTTTGTTCTCGGAACTCCGTCGGGAGTAACATCGGCAATAATTGAACGCGTAGGATTAAAGCTTATGTTTATAGCCATATCGAGTGTAAGTGCAACAGCTATTGCAACTGCCATTAAACTACCAAAACCAAGGAATTCACTAATTTTGTCAATATTAGGTAACGCTATTATCATAAGTGCCGCCAACACTCCGCCGATAAGAATAAAGGGACGACGACGACCTCCCCAGAACCATACTTTGTCACTTATCAGCCCGATTATTACCTGCCCGAATATTCCGGCAATTGGTCCGGCAGCCCAAACAATTCCGATTTCGTGAATATCCAATCCATACTTTGTTTTTAATATCCAGCTTAATACGGCAATCTGAATCGATAATGCAAAGCCCATTGCCGTAGCAGGCAAGCTCAACAATGCGTAAAAGGAGTTGGTTAGTTTTTTTTGTATTTGCAGCATAAATAATATCCTGTGTTTGCTTTAATAAATTTTTAATCTTTAGAACTATTGTTCCTTGATAACAACTAAAAGTGTCATTCCCTTATAAAAGGGAATCTAAGATCTTTGTTGAAAGCAGATTCCCACTTCCGTGGAAATGACAGACAAAATTAAATTAGTTTGATTATTCTTTAATAACTTCAATTTCCCGAATAGTGTATTTTCTATTTTTCAATTTTATAAATCTGCGTGTTCATTCTTTTTAAAGTGATTATATTCTCTTCATTAATGATGTTTTCTTTATTGCTTTTTATGTTCACAATCTCTTTTGCGGAAGGAAAGAACGGCAATATCTGCTTTGCCGGGAACGAAATATCTTCTTCACCAGAATTAATAAGTATCATCATAACTTCATCTTCATATTCCTTAAAAAGGATATACATATCTCCGCCTGTATAAATCTGTGTTAATTTTCCTTTGGCAAGTACGGGATATTTATTTCTTAATTTTAAAAGCTGGTTCACATAATTAAAAATGTAGTTTTCATTGTCGGTTCTTCCCTGCTCTGTAAAAGCGTCTCGTTTATCGCCCGAAAAGCCGCCGGGAAAGGGCTTTCGCAGCTCGCCGTCTTTACTTCCGCCTTTTATTCCGATTTCCGTTCCGTAAAATAATGTGGGAATTCCCCTTGTAAACAAAACGAAATTCAGTGCAACTTTAAATTTTTGAACATCTCCCTTTGCAACAAACATGGCACGTTCTATATCGTGGTTATCAAAAAAAACAAGCAGGTTATTCGGATTATCATACACAATATCCTGCACAAGTGTTTCGTAAATGCCGTAAGTACTTTTCTCTCCGCTTAAAAAGTTTCTAAGTGCATCCGATAAGGCAAAATCGGTAACCGTGGGAAGATTGGAATCAAAACCGACTTTACGCACAGGCGAATTGTGCTGATAACCGGAAATAACAGAAGGAACACCTTTCCAGATTTCGCCGACAATGTTAAAGTTCGGATATTCATTTAAAATTGCTTCCGCCCATTCCGATAAATATTTCTGATCACAATAAGGATAAGTATCTTCGCGGATTCCGTCGATCCCCGCAAACTCAATCCACCAAAGCGTGTTTTGAATAAGATATTTTTTTAAGAAGGGATTACGCTGATTGAGATCGGGCATATAATTTTCAAACCAGCCCTCCTGTGTAAATGCAGCCATAATGCTGTCGCCATGAATATCGAGGAAAGCCATTTTATCGTGATGCGCCGGAAGATGATTTTCAACTGTTCCGTTTATCCAATCATTGAAAGGTAAATCGTTCATCCATGGATGATTTCCACCGATGTGGTTGCTAACATGATCGAGAATAATTTTTAATCCATTTTGATGGGCTTCCGAAACAAGCTGTTTATACGATTGATTGGAACCAAAACGAGGATCGATTTTGTAAAGATTTGTTGCAGCGTAACCGTGATAACTCATCCACATATTGTTTTCGAGCATAGGCGTAATCCATAAAGCAGAAACGCCGAGATTGTTTAAGTAAATGAGCTTTGAAATTATTCCTTCAATATCGCCGCCGTGTCTTCCGTCCAAATCATCTGCAGTAAATTGATCCAGCGAATCACCGATTGTATTGTTTAATGGATTCCCGTCACAAAACCTATCTGCAAAAATTAAATAGATTACATCTTCATTACTAAAACCTTTATGATCTTCGGGCAGCATTGTTCGTTTATAAACAGGATAATTGTAAGTAATAATTTTTTCATCTTTATTGAAGATCAAATCATATTTGCCTTCGGGAAGGTTGCCGGGAATTTCAATATCAACAAAAAGGTAATTAGGGCTTTCGGCATTATGGACTGCATTTACTTTCAATTGCGGGTAAGCGGAAGTAACCGATACATCGCTTAAATTTTTTCCATATACCATTAACTGAACTTTGTTCCACTTCATTCCCGTCCACCAATTCGGCGGTTCAATTTTATTAATTGAAAAATCCTGCGCTCCGGAAATATTGAAGCAGAATAAAACGAGGAGAAAAATAAGGGAAAGTTTATATCTCAAAATCTTTTTTCTAAACTATTTATAAAATTGAGCTAAAAATAGAGAAACAAAGATTATTTTGAAAGTATAAACTTTTTTATAAAATAATATAATACGGTTCAGTGGTTGAATTACAAACTTATATTCTTAATATAAGTGGAACTAAAAGCCGTTGTAATTTCCTTCCTCAAAGGATAAAATTTCTTCAAATTTACATTGAATGATTTCAAAATATAAATTAGGTTATAATAGAAAAGATAAAATAGTCTTTTCATTATTAAACTGTAATAAAAGTGATGACAAAAAATGATACATAAAAAAATTGTTTTTTATATAAGCGTTATCATCTTCCAGTTTTTATTCTTTACTTCACCCGCTTATTCTCAATTTAACATAGCTATATCCGCGGGGACAAATTCTCCTTCAAGTTATATTTTCAATGACCCACAAAAAAATAAACTTGATGCATACTGGAAAAGCGGGTTTAGTGTTGAAGCTTCCGGTGAATATTATATTGCTGATCATCTCATTTTATCACCTGCAATAGAATATATTTATTACAAGTTTAATCATTATAGTCCATCTGGTGCCCAAATACCTGAAATTATTTTAGAATCAGCAACAGGTGAAGGTAGTTATGATTTAAACTTTTTCGCTCTGGTAAAATTTCTGCCTCCAACCAAATCTATTTTTCAGGCGGAATTAATAACGGGAGTTGGTTATATAATTACAAATTTTGGAAAAATTACAACGGTTACTTCTTATCTTGGGAGTAATAAAACTACAAATGAATTTACTTTTGAAAATGAAAGTACCTTTGTTCACGAAGTAGGACTAGGAATCCGAGTTAAAATTTTGCGCCAGCTATTGATTAGATTTAATGCCTCATATTATTCAAATTACTTGGACAAATTCTATACTTCAGTAACCGGCGGAATTATCGTTCCATTAATTTTTAACAATTAAAAGAATTCGTTTTTTTGAAATTAAAAAATAATGTAATCATTAGTAGAGAAGGATATGAAGGGAAAAAATTACACAGCAATCGTTAAACGCGATGATGATTGGTGGATCGGTTGGATTGAAGAAGTCCCCGGTGTAAATTGCCAGGAGCAAACTAGGGAAGAACTTATTGAATCATTAAAACAAACATTACTTGAAGCGCTCGAATTTACCAGTCAAGATTTGCAAGGATTCAGGGATAAAACCTTTTAAATAATAAAATGTAATTAGCTTCAACTAATCAATTCTTTTATTTCAATTATTAAAATTTCTATATAGCTTTGCAGTAATATTTCTTATTAAAAAGGCAATAAAGATGATCGCCAAAACCGGTTTTTTGTTTTCCTGTTTATTAAGCTTCACAATTTTCTTCTTCATTATTAATATCGCTTCCGATACAACTGAAAAATTACCCATAAAAAAACCAAATGACTGGTTTTATATTCAAAGAGCATTCCCTGAAAACGAAATTAATTATTCGGCTTACGAACAAGCTTTAGCACAGGCGGAAGCTTTAAAGAATAGCCGCATTAAAAACGGAAACGTGTCTTCCTGGATATTTGCAGGACCTGTTAATATTGGCGGACGCATCACCGATATTGAAATGAATCCCGAAAATATGCAGATAATTTATGCGGGTGCTGCAACCGGGGGTGTCTTTAAATCAACAGATGGTGGTGCAAACTGGTTCCCGGTATTCGACGAAGCTCAAAACCTTTCCATCGGCGATATAGGAATAGACCCTACCGATCCGGATGTAATTTACGTTGGTACCGGTGAGGCAAACTGCGGCGGCGGATCTCTGGCTTATGAAGGAATAGGTGTTTTTAAATCTACAAACGGAGGAGTTAGCTGGACAAATATCGGGCTTGCAGAATCCCGTAACATCGGAAGGATTGTAGTTGACCCGGTTAATTCGCAGCGTGTTTATGTGGCTGCAATGGGAAAATTATTTGCCGGTAATCCCGAGCGCGGACTTTATCGTACAACTAATAGTGGTGCAAGCTGGGAAAATGTACTCTTCATTTCCGATACAACCGGTTGTATCGATGTAGCTGTAAATCCTGATTCGCCCGATACGATTTTTGCTGCAATGTGGGAAAGAATTCGAAAACCCTGGGGAAGATCTTACGGCGGAATTACAAGCGGACTTTATCGTTCTACAGACGGCGGAGACTCATGGACGGAAATGACAAACGGTCTGCCCGCTAACAACGGTAACATCGGAAGGATTGGATTGACAATCAGTAAATCTAATCCTCAAATAGTCTATGCAATTTATGCTGATGACATCGGTTACTTCGACGGCGTTTTTAAAACAACTGATGGTGGAAACTCGTGGTTCGAAACTAACGACGGCGCTCTTAGCGGATTATTCAGCTCGTACGGTTGGTGGTTCGGCAATATACGCGTTGACCCGAATAATCCCGATATAGTTTTTGCAATGGGATTGGAGGTTTACAAATCTACAAACGGCGGACAAAGCTGGAATTACGTTTCCGGCTCGATGCATGTTGATCAGCACGCTTTGTCTATTCATCCATTAAATTCAAATTTTATTCTTGCAGGAAATGACGGCGGAATTTATATCTCTCAAAACGGCGGGAGTTCCTGGGCAAAAGTAAATGAATTACCCATAACACAATTTTACACCTGCGAAATTGATAACCAACTTCCGCAGCGGCTCTATGGCGGTACGCAGGATAACGGTACTAACCGCACTTTAACCGGCAATACAAACGATTGGAATTCTATTCTCGGCGGCGATGGATTTTACGTATTAGTTGATCCGAACGATAACTCTTTTGTTTATGCGGAATATCAATGGGGTGGATTAGCACGATCAACCAATGGCGGTAATTCATTTACCTCTGCAACATCCGGTATTTCAGGCAGCGATAGGCATAACTGGAATACACCCGTTGTTTTCGATCCTTCGAACACAGAAACATTGTATTATGGAGCTAACCGGTTATACAGATCGACCAACCGTGCTCAATCGTGGAATGTTATTAGTCCCGACTTAACAAACGGACCGGGTATTAATATTCCCTTCGGAACGATCACTACAATTGCAGTTGCTGAAACCGACAGTAATTATATTTATGTCGGAACCGACGATGGAAATGTTTGGGTAACTATCGACGGCGGAAATAATTGGATACCGGTATCATCGGGTTTACCGCAAAGATGGGTTACAAAAGTTGCGGTCGATCCAAATGATGAACAAATTGCTTATGTTACTTTTTCAGGGTACAGATGGGATGAGTATTTATCGCACATCTTTCGAACTACCGATGGGGGAGCAAGCTGGATAGATATTTCCGGGAACTTACCCGAAGCACCTATTAACGATGTAATTGTAGATCCGCTTTCTGATTCAACTCTTTTTATTGCTTCCGATGTCGGTGTGCTTTTTACAAATAACCTCGGAATGTATTGGAACTATCTTGGCGAACCGCTGCCATCCACCCCGATTATGGATTTGGTTTTCCATAACGATACCCAAACACTCGTTGCTGCAACTTACGGTCGTTCGATGTATAAATTCAGCCTGGATTCAATTGCTACATATATTTCAAATATTAAAGTTCAGGTACCGGCTGATTTTCGTCTCTATCAGAATTATCCCAATCCATTCAACCCAACAACTACAATAAAATTCACAATTCCCCTTAGTCACCCTTTGGAAAAGGGAGTGGCTCCGCAAAGCGGAAACGGGGGATTTGTTACATTGAAAGTTTATGATGTTTTGGGAAAAGAAGTAACAACACTCGTAAACGAAAAATTATCATCCGGAGAATATGAAGTTCAGTTTAATGCATCCGGTCTTACCAGCGGTATTTATTTTTACAGATTAACAGCGGGAAACTTTGTTGCAATAAAAAAATCATTACTTTTAAAGTGATAATTTAACAGGATAATTAATGGATAAAGATAAGCTAAAAAAACTTGCAGCAGACCCTAAATTTATTCCGGGCATTTATAATTATTGCAACAGATGGTGTGAAAGATGTGAATTCATTGAGAAATGTTTGAATTATGCGATAGGCAAAGAAGATGAACGCTTCTCTTCAGTTAACATGAACAACGAATCTTTCACAGGGCAAATGATAGAAACACTAAAAGCATCTCAGGAGCTACTGAAAGAAATAGCTGATGAAGAAGGAGTCGATTTAACAAATGTTAATGCCGAAGAGATAGCACACGAAGAAAAGAAAAAAAGAAAAGAAGATGAAAAACATACCTGCGCAAAAGCTGCAATGCAATATACTAAAGCTGTTAAAGAATGGTTCGATACATCGGAACATACCTTTAAAGAAAAAGAAGATGAACTTAATAATGAATACCAATTAGAAATTCCCAACACAAACCCTTTTGAAGAATCTGAGGTGATATTCGATGCGGTTGAAGTAATTCGCTGGTATCAGCATCAGATTTATGTAAAAATAATGAGAGCGCTTCACGGTAGAGAGTTTGAAGATATTGAGGAGTTGGATGAATTTCCTAAAGATTCCGACGGTTCCGCCAAAGTTGCATTAATAGCCATCGATAATTCAATAGACGCATGGGAAAAATTAAGAACTAATCTTACCGATGAAGAGGATAAAATTTTAGATATTATTATTCACCTGGATAAGCTGCGGAAAGATTTAGAAGCAGAATTTCCCGATGCACGTAATTTCGTTCGCCCCGGGTTTGATGAATATGTATAAAACAGCCATTAGTAATTTTTTATTTTATCTGAATCGTTCGTATTATGTCTCTCCTAATAAGCATACATGAATACGAAATAAAACCCGGTGTTAACTATAAAGATTTTGAGAATGCTGTTAAAGAAGCAGATGAAAAAGGACTATTCAAACTTCCCGGTTTAAAAGAATATCATTTTGTAAAAGGAATACGCGGTAGAAGAAAAGATAAGTATGCTGCAATATGGATTTATGAAAGCAAAGAAGCGTGGGAAGAACTTTGGGGACCTGCTGATAACCCGAAAAACAAAGAAGAATATCCGGCTAATTGGCGAAAGTGGGAAGATGAGGTGCTGGCTCCATTTTTAAGAAGAGAACCGGATAAAATTACATTCACATCATATCAAAAAGTCGATCTTTAATTCTTGAATTCGATAAAAATTTTGCATTCTGAAAATTCATTAAATATCAACTGTGTTTTTTATAAGTTTTAAAATAGAAAGTAAAATAGTTTTGTAAAAACAAAGTTGTTGTTTTATACTAAACAATTTAAATCTTCAACAAAGATTAAGAGTTAATAATGCCAGATACCAAAAGCATTGCAATTGCCTGCATGTCGGGCAGTCTTAAAGGTGTATTTGCACACGGAGTTTTGTATGGTTTTGAAGAAGAGGGTTTTAAAGCCGATGCTTATGCATGCTGTTCTTCATCAACCGTTCCGACAACCTATGCCGCAATAGGTGAAATAAGAAACCAGGGTTTCGGAAATTGGAACGACAGCGATGATATTCTCAGCAAACCGGGGACAAGCATGAGCGATGTTGTTTTACACGGCATTGAATTGTATTCACCACGGGTTATCGAAAAATTGCAGGACAAAGATACATCACGCTTAATGATTGTATGCAGCTACGTTAACAACGCCGAAGCAGCAAAACTAACCCGGGGATCTTCGGCTGTAACTTTAGGAAGAAAATTAATCATTCAGGGTGCAAGACACATAAGTGAATGGAGAGATAAAAATCTTGAACTTCATGTTTTCGATACTCAATCTGAAATTGAAGACTTAAAATTGAACACAGATAATTATAAAGAAGTGGTGTATGCAACTACAAGAATGCTTCATGGCTGGCATATTCCCGCAACAATAAACGGTAAACCTTACATTGACGGCAGCTATACTTGTTTGATCCCGGTTATTCCACTTGCCGAAAGAGGTTATAAAAACATTATTGCTATTGCAACCGAACCGGGTGATATTTATGAAGATTTCTTTTCCAATAAACCTATCGGTAAACATGTAAATGAAAGTAATGTTTATTGGATTAAACCAGATGATGACCTTAAAAATCTCGGAGTTGATTTTATGAAGGCAACTAAAGAAGGTTTTGAAAGAGTATTTCAATACGGAATTGATAAAGGGAAACTGTTTCTTTCATCGCAAACCAATTTCCTGTTATAATGCATTCCTTGCTTTTTATCCTAATTAAACCAATTTTTGATTTTGTTTTTTAAAAGATAATGGCTGAAAAAGTTAACGAAAAGAATATAACCGTAAACCGTAAAGCACGTCATGAATATAACATACTCCAAACGTGGGAAGCCGGTATTGTATTGGTTGGAACAGAAGTCAAATCACTTCGACAGGGTAAAGCCAATTTGGTTGACAGCTATGCAAAGTTGATAGACGGAGAAGTATGGCTGATAAACCTTCACATAAGTGAATATACTCAAGGCAACATTAACAACCACGAACCCAAAAGAGACAGGAAACTGCTTCTGCGTAAAAGTGAAATTAGAAAGCTGATAGGTAAAACTAAAGAAAAAGGATTAACACTCGTTCCGCTGAGATTATATTTTAAAAACGGAAAAGTGAAAGTTGAATTGGCTTTAGCAAAAGGAAAGAAAGTTTACGATAAACGAAAAGATATAGCGAAAAGAGATTTTCAGAGAGAGCAGGAAAGAAGAATAAAATATTAGTAATTGTTTTATTGTTAAATTGTTGAATTGTTAAACAGTTAGTTAAAATTATGAACAACATTAAATTCCCCCCGATAAATGAACAGATGGATCTTATACGCAGAGGTGCGGTTGAGATAATCCCTGAGGACGAACTCGTTAAAAAATTAGAAGAGTCTCTAAAAGAAGGAAAACCTCTCAACATAAAACTCGGCTGCGACCCGAGCAGACCCGACTTGCATATCGGGCACTCTGTGGTGTTGCGAAAGCTTGCACAGTTTCAATCACTTGGTCATCAGGCAATATTAATTGTTGGTGATTTTACAGGGATGATCGGCGACCCGTCGGGCAGAAGTGCTACCAGACCTGCTTTAACTTTGGAAGAGGCGAGAATTAATGGCGAAAGTTATTTTAACCAGGCAACAAAAATTCTCGATAGAGAAAAGACTAAAATGGTGTACAATTCGGAATGGCTCGGCAAAATGTCTTTTGAAGATGTTATAAAACTTGCATCCAAATACACCGTTGCACGAATGATTGAAAGAGACGATTTTACAAATCGCTTTAAAAAAGGTGAACCGATCAGCATTCACGAATTTCTGTATCCGCTGGCGCAAGCAATGGATTCGGTTGCAATTAAAAGTGACGTTGAACTAGGTGGGACCGACCAAAAATTTAACTTGTTAGTTGGCAGAGATATTCAAAGAGAGTACGGACAGGAACCGCAGTGCATTTTAACTATGCCTTTAATTGTCGGTACCGATGGCGTAGAAAAGATGAGTAAATCGTATGACAACTATATTGGAATATCTGATTCACCGAAAGAGATGTACGGCAGAACTCTTTCGATACCTGATGACTTGATTTATATATATTACGAATTAGCAACCGATCTATCTAAAGATGAGCTTGGCAAGATTAAAAAGCAGCTCGATGACCCGGATGTAAATCCACGGGATATTAAAAGAAGATTAGCACGAACTTTTGTAACAATGTATCACAGCGAAGAAGCAGCCAGGCAGGCAGAGGAAGAATTCGATAAAGTATTTATAAAAAAAGAAGTGCCGGATGACATTGCAGAACTAATAATTAACGATAATAAGATTGGCATACTCGATCTGATATTAAAAGCAAAATTTGCGCCCTCCCGTGCCGAAGCCAAAAGATTGGTTAAACAGGGCGGTGTATCTATAAACGGTGAGAAAATATCGGATTTAAAAGAAGAAGTAAAAATTGAAAACGGGTCGGTGCTCAAAGTTGGCAGAAGAAAATTTATTAAATTAGTCAGTAAATAATCGGAGTGAAGAATTGTATCTTCCAACAAAAATATTTTTTACAAAAGGTGTCGGACGAAATAAAGAATATCTAACATCTTTCGAGTTAGCACTGAGAGATGCACATATTCAAATGTGCAACCTTGTAACAGTCAGCAGTATTTATCCGGTAAATTGCAAACGAATTCCTTTAAAAGAAGGATTGAAAGAAATACAGCCAGGACAGATTATCCATGCAGTGATGGCACGTAATTCTACAAACGAACCGAATAGAATGATTGCTGCATCAATCGGTGTTGCGCTGCCTGCCGATAAAAAATTATACGGTTATCTTTCCGAGCATCATCCGAACGGACAAACCGCTAACGTTTCAGGTGAATATGCTGAAGACCTCGCTGCAACAATGCTCGCAACTACATTGGGTGTTGAATTTGACCCGGATAAAGACTGGAATGAAAGAGAAGAAGTTTTTAAGATGTCCGGGAAAATAGTCAGGTCGTTTAATATTACCCAATCAGCTAAGGGACATAAAAAAGGTCTGTGGACAACAGTTATTGCTGCTGCTATTTTGCTGCCTTAAGTTTATAATTCAATTACAATCAGAACCTTTCCATGAACAATACCTTTTCCTTGCCGGAATATTTTGTTCAAGTACCTTGCTATCCTTTTCAGTCGGCGGTCCGATTGAAGGCCAGCTCAGAGAATCATCATAAAACTCAGGTTTTCTTTTTCTGTAATATGAAATATCCGGAATAAAATTATCGACTGATGAAGAATCGATTAACAATCCGTTTGAGTTTTCAATTATCAACTTACATTTATTACCGATAACATTACTGAAATCCGCCTGTTGTAAAACCAAAGAATTATACTTGCAATAATTTCTGAAGAATGTATTATAAGGTCCGTTTTTACCCCAGTAATCATCCGCAGTTATCCGGTCAACATAATTGCCTTCAAATAAATTACCGAAGGCATAGTGTCCATGCACATTCAAGTCGCCCAAATATTGCGCCGGAAAGGAATATTGGTCTAACGAGTAGTTGTAACCAAAAACATTTTTACTTACGCTCAATGATACCATCATTGAGTGCCTTAAATGTTTAAATATATTATTTTCTACCAGACAGTTCGTGGACCTATTAAAAATTGAAACACCATACCCGGCGCCGGGTACATAACCGTAATCCTGTGCCTCATGAAAATAACTACCTCTTATTTCTATAGATGAACTGGTGCTTATATTAACGTGATCCATCGGGGGGTTAACAGATTCGATATTTTTCAACCAGCTATCAACAGCAAGTGTAAAAGCTATGTTTACTCCAATGCCGTTGTTATTCGTATCAGAAATAAGTGTAACATCCTCGATTCCGATTTCCCTTACAGGGTCAATAATTTCGATATACGGAACAATCGACTCTTTCTTTGCAGTCTTCCAAACAAACGATATATCATCTCTTAATTGTAACCGGGTTTCGCTGGTATCAAATGATACAATTTCCACAACTTGACCAAAATAATCTTTTGGACCCCACCGGTCGTGATTAATTGAATTATCCCAGCTTCCATTCGGGACGCGTATATCTATATAATCGTCGGCTTTTAGCTCTTTCAATTTTTTATTCAGAAAAATTGTCCGGCTCTCTTTATCGTAATCAATTATTTCATATTTGCCGGTAAGCTTTATTTTTCTGCCTGTTAATAGAAAGATATCATTTCTCTTCTTCTTATTGCCAACATCCGAATAAATAATTGTTTTACCAATTCCCTGCCCTTTAATAATGATATAATTATTTTTTATTCCAAGCTTTATGGGTCCCGATAATTTATAAGTGCCTTCATCTAAAATAATTGCAGTTCTTCCATTAAGCTTACTTGCTTCGTTTATCTTTTGAGTAATGTTACGATAGTTAATAGCAGGATCATTAGCAGGAGGTTGAACGTAAAGATAGTTTTCAGGTTTGGGCAGATTATCTACCGGGTTACGATGATATCCGGCTGTTTGCCAATCGAGAATTCTTTCCGATGGTATAAATCGAGTTTGACTGCAACCAAGAGAAAGAAATAATAAAAATAATGTGAACAGCAAATTAAACTTTATATAATTCATAAACGATTAGATCTATTTTTATCTGATCAAAACCATCTTCTTAGTTTCAATAAAACCCTGTCCCGAACTTGATTCGGGATCTCCTACCCTTAGCTGGTAGAAATATATTCCACTCGGTAATCCTTCTCCATCAAACTCAACTTCATAATTTCCTGCAGGTTTTTCTTCGCTGACGAGAGTCGCTACTGCTTTTCCTAAAACATCGTAAACTATTAATGTAACAAACCCACCCTTTCCAGCCCCTCCAAGGAGGGGAGACTGTGGGATTGTAAATTTTATTTTGGTAGTTGGGTTAAAGGGGTTCGGGTAGTTTTGTTGTAAAAAAAATAATTTTGGAATTTGTGCCGAGTTATTATCAACTTCAATATTAGTAGGTTCACCTGCGGTTGTTGTTTTTAAGATTGTTCCATTGCCACCTGCAACCCACCCTGTATTCAAGTTAATGAAATAGACAGAGTTCAACCAGCTTGTAGTACCGCAAGGATTTATTTCCCAATCTGTTCCTCCGTTTGTAGTTTTCAAGACTAAGCCGTTGCTACTATTTAGATTTGCACCAACAACCCATCCGTTATTATAATCGTTAAAGAAGACCGAGTAAAAGTATGCTGCCATTCCAACATTTTGATTAACCCAATTTTCTCCACCATCCGTTGTTTTTATAATTTTGCTGCCGAACCCAACTGCCCACCCGATTAAACTATTGATGAAATTCACCGAGAGTAAATGATCGTTACTTCCACTTGATTGCGCAATCCAAGTTAATCCTCCATTGGTAGTTTTAAGAATTACACCACTCAACCCAACGACCCACCCAATATTCTTATCGACAAATCTAACATCAAATAGATCTTTTGAGGTACCGCTTGTTTGTAAATTCCAAATAAAACCCCCATCAGTAGTATTGTGGATTTTACCATAGTTTCCCACAGCCCAGCCATTGATACTATCAGTAAAAAAAATAGAACCTAATGAGGAAAATTCACCCGATTGCTTATGCCAATGGTTGCCGCTGTCATTAGTATTTAAAATTATTCCCTCGGAATGATAGGCATCCCCACCAACAGCCCAACCTATACGATCATTTATGAAAAAGACAGAATTTAATGCGGGAGAAATACCAATTTGTTGCGTAAACCAATCTGAACCACCATTAGTTGTTTTTAATATTACACCGTTCAAAGTTTGAAAATTGCCACTAGCGACCCAACCAATATCTTGATTTATAAAAAAAACCGAACTCGTATAATCTGTCTCCCCTGCCGAGCTTGTATAATATATCCAATTATTTCCCCCGTCTGTAGTTTTAACTATCATCCCATCGTTACCGACAGCCCACCCAACACCATTGGAAGCGAAACCTATTGCACGTAATGTTTTTGACGTTCCACTACTGATACTGAACCAGCTTACCCCATTGTTTGTAGTTTTATACATTTTACCGGCTTCACCAACTATAAAACCTGTATTTATATTTATAAAATATACATCATTTAAGTTAGGGTTGGTTGTTATTGTAAGAGTATTCCAGCTTTCGCCGCCGTCAGTAGTTTTAAGAACTTTTCCGCTGCTGCCAACAATCCAGCCATTAATATTATCAATGAAATATATTGATGTTAATGTTGCCGAAGTATTTACGTTTATTGGGTTCCAACTTAACCCGCCGTTAGTAGTTTTTAGCAGCGTTCCTCCTAAACCCGACGTCCAACCTGTAATACTATCACTGAAAAATATTACATACAAATTTTTTGTAGTATTACTGGTTTGAAATTGCCAATTCATACCGCTGTCAGTTGTATTAAGAATAACCCCGTCTCTGCCGACAGCCCACCCAGTATGATTGTTTACAAAATATACAGAAAGCAAATATTTGTCTGTACCACTTTCTTGATTGATCCAGGTTTTACCGCCATCTGTTGTCTTTATTATTTTTCCATTTCCTCCAACTGCCCAACCCAAATTATCATCGGTAAAATAAATAGAAAACAACCAATTATCTGTATTTCCGATATATTGTCTAACATTCCAGTTATCACCACCATCTGTTGTTTCAACAAACGTTCCCAGCACACCAACTGTAACCATACGGGAATCATTGAATACCTGGATATCACGAAGCTCATTCCCCTGCGGTTTAGGATTCTGCCAAAACCAACCTTGAGAATACACTGATGAACTTAAAAAAGGTAAGACTATTAACAATCGAAGAAATATTGTAGGTTTCATACCATCCCCGCAAAATGCAAGTTAAAATTTATTTCTTAAATACTGATGTAAATTACTTTTCTCGGCTTATAATAGCAAGGAAAACTAAGTAAATAAATAACTGCAACATCTCATTAACTAAGAAACAGATGTATTAAAATTTAATAAACCACCCAGA
>BDSV01000149.1 GCA_002898075.1 bacterium BMS3Abin03 | reverse complement strand
AGTTGGTAATTTTTACTTCCTTAGCTTATGTAATGACTTTTATAACTGTTAACGGATTGAGATTTATAGGAATAAACTGATGGGTAACTTTCTAATGAGTTTGCGATTGACTTATATCAATAATATTTTTGAATTCAGAAACATTAGTAGAATTTAAATTGAAACATAAACAAGCAGCGGAAATATTCAGAAGGTTTTTGAAAAGCGGAAAGAACCGTATTACACCCGAGCGTTTTGAAGTTATGGATTCGGCATTAGATTATGAAGGACATTTCGGTGCCGATGATTTGTATATACTGATGAAAAATTCCAATTCAAGAGTTTCGAGAGCAACGGTTTATAAAACACTTGAATTGCTCGCCCAGTGTAATTTGCTTAGCAAGAGGCACTTCGGCGAAAATATGACCCGGTACGAAAGCAGTTTTAAACGCCAAACCCACGACCATCTTATCTGCATGGACTGCGGACGAATTGTCGAATTTTCTGACCCGCGGGTTGAAAATTTACCCGATACGATCAGTTCCGAATTAGGATTTAAAATTGAAAGCTATTCATTCAATATTTTTGCACGCTGTCCGGACACGAAAAATTGTAAGTACTTTAATAATAAATAATATCACTCATCAATAAAATAGTTAACGGCAGTAATAACGAATGGAGAATAAATATCCTTTAACGTGGAAGAAAAATGATTTTTCAATAAAAATATTTTGTTCTATCCCAAATATTGCAACCGGAATATTATTACGGGCTGACGATGTTTATTTTGTAGTGGACCCCGGCGACGGAATATTGAGAGACCTCCACTCAGAAATTGGTATAAAACAGATACTTAAGATTTCAGATATTTTTGTTACTCACGGGCATCATGATCATGTAGGAGGGGTTTGGTCGTTATTAACTTATCTGCGTGTAATGAAAAAAGAAACACCGCTAATTATCCATTACCCGAAAGGGTGTGTAGAAATAGAAAGCATTTATTCGGCTTTTGAAAAAGTTTATTTTAAAACTCTTACTTATGCTATTATTTTAAAACCGGTAAAAGAACCGAAAAGATTTTCCAGGAAGAACATAATTATCAAACCGTTCCCGGTAATTCACAAAGAATTTCTAAATGACGGTTTAAAAAGAGAAGTGCCCGCACTCGGTTATAAGTTTACGTACAAAAACATAAAAATCTGCTACGGCGGCGATACCGCTTATTGCGAAGAGCTGGTAAAGCAGGCAAAGAATTCTGATCTGGCAATTATTGAAGCAGGGCACGAGGACGAAGAACCCGATGAAATGCATATGACATTATCAGAAGCTAAATCTATTGGTAAAACAGCCAAACAATATTTTTTAGTGCATGTACCAGAATAATTCTTATTCACTTTAAATATAAGGGAAACATCATGACAGCGAAATTACTCTCCATTTTATTAATTTTAATTTTCGGATATGCATTGCCGCAGAGTAAAGATAAGTACCGTTTTGAAAAAGAGAAACACCTGAAAAATATTAAAATGCTTACCGGAGAAGGTGAAAATGCAGAAGCATATCTTTCGTTCGATGAAAAAAAATTGATCTATCAGGCATCGGTCGGCAATATCAAATGTGATCAAATATTTATAATGAATATCGACGGCTCGGATAAACACATGGTTTCTAACGGTAAAGGGAAAACTACATGTTCTTACTTTCTGCCGGGTGATAACAAAATAATTTATTCATCGACTTATCTTGCAGATGAAAATTGCCCTCCCCCGCCGGATTATTCAAGGGGATATGTTTGGAAATTATACGATTCATTTGACATTTTTGAAGCTAACGCAGACGGCTCTGATTTAAAGCAGCTTACATTTACCGATGGTTACGATGCCGAAGCTACGGTCTCTCCCAAAGGTGATAAGATTGTATTTACCTCGATGCGCGACGGCGATCCTGAAATTTACGTGATGGATTTAGACGGCAGCAACCAAACAAGATTGACTTTTCAGAAAGGTTACGACGGCGGACCTTTCTTTTCGATGGACGGAACTAAAATTGTTTTCAGGGCAAGCAGACCAAAGACTGAAAAAGAGCTTGCCGATTACGATGACCTGGTTGAAAACGGTTTGGTTCGCCCCTCAATTCTTGAAATTTATATCATGGATGCAGACGGCAGCAACATGAAACAAATTACTCATTTCGGTAAAGCGAGTTTTGCTCCTTTCTTTTTTCCCGCTGCCGATAAAATTATTTTCGCTTCAAATGTGAACAGCGAGACCGGCAGAAACTTCGATCTTTATATGATAAATTCAGACGGGACCGGTTTTGAACAGATTACTTTCAACGATACTTTCGATGGTTTTCCTATGTTTACGAAGGATGGGAAAAATTTAATTTTTGCTTCAAACAGATTTAATAAAAAGAAAGGTGATACAAACATTTTTATCGCTGAATGGGTTAAGTAAATACTTAATTCCTGTCAGTTTTAACTAACGGAGTAGAAATTAAAACATAACAATAACCGGCTTTAGCCGCACTTGTTTTTATGGGGCTGAAGCCCTGATGGAGGGTGTTGTGTATTATCCGTTCGATAAATCGAACGGGAATAGGTAGTTATGATAGCTATTACAAAACTAATTTTCTGTTTTTATATCATTATTTGCCGTCTGCTTCAGAGATTGCCTGAAAATTATAATAACATTGTAGCCGCAAGCTTCAGCTTGCGATTATTCGACAAAAGCGCAATTTAAAAGTTGCGGCTACAACCCAAACATGAATTTTCACACACCTCTTCGATTGATGGACTTCAAAATAAAAAAAACGGCTTACCGTAGTTTGAATTATATCTTCTTTCTTTTGAACTTCCCTTCTATTTAATTCTTTTTTATCTTTCCGTTTAGAAATTAATCAGGAACAAAATTAACGATGAGCAAATGAAAAAATTTACTAACATTGTAATGCTGTTTTTGTTTTTGGCTGCAGTTTACATTTTTTATATCGAAATGATACCAGCTAAAATATCCGCCGAGGAGCTAGCAGTGGCTTACAACTATGATAAATTAAGTGCGGACAAAAAATTTCTTAATAAAGAAATCGAGCTGACAGGAAAAGTTAAAGCGTTTTATAAGCTGCTGAATACAAGATTTGTCCTGGAATTGCAGAATGAGGGTAAAGGTGAAAATATCATTTGTTTTTTCAACAAAAAAGAAGACGAAACAAAAGCCCGGCAATTGCAGGAGAATGATGATGTAATTATTAAAGGTAAATGTGTCGGTATGGATGAATATAATTTTATCAACGGTGTTAAAATTGATGTTAGCAGTCTGAGAAAGGGAACAAAAAAATAAATGACCTGGATTCAAAAGGAAATAACTTTAGCCGAAAGACCGAGAGGGTTCCATTTAATAACCGATGAAATTCTGCAGAATGTTCCTGAAATTCAAAGCATAAAAATAGGGCTGGTTCATCTTTTATTAAAACATACTTCCGCTTCACTCTCTCTAAATGAAAATTTCGATCCTGATGTAAGAAAGGACATGGAAAATTATTTTCTTAATTCAGTAAAAGAGAATGAAACATATTACCTGCACAAAAGCGAAGGCGCAGATGATATGCCCGCACATATAAAATCATCGATTTTAGGAACAACTCTTACTTTACCGGTTACAAACGGTCAGATCAATCTCGGTACGTGGCAGGGAATATATTTGTGTGAACATCGTAATTACGGCGGGGCAAGAAGAGTATTAATAACCCTCGAAGGGGAATAGCCGGATTTTTTCTTCTTTATACAACCCGGTTTTAAAGATAGATTTATATTACTTTTTTCATTCAAAGTATCGCTGCCGGATAATAATTTTACATAAGAAATATCGCTGCTTTCGTTATTAAGCGCATCCAGCGAAGTAACTGCAAAATATTTATCTCTTTCGCTAAGTCCTTTTATCTGTATCTCGTACACTTCTTCACTCCCCGAGATTATATCGATAATATTTCTCGGGTCGTTAAAGTTTACATCGTTCTCTTCGAATCCATAAATAACATAGAACTTTGCCGTTTCCCCGTCGGCAGCAGGTTTTTCCTTTTTCCACTTTAGAATTATTGAATTGCTTATTTGATAAACTTTCAGCCCGGTTGGTGAAAGCGGCGGAATAGAATCCTTGTAGGACATATCGGGAACAAGTGCACGATATTCAAAAATCCCATTCCCTCTTTTCACTTCAAGATTTTTTAACAGGGTACTCGCACTAAAAAACACAGAACCGGAAACATTTCTGAAATCACGATTAAGATTTAACTGCGCATTTAATTCATCATTGAGGTTTCGTTTTAAAACCTTACCCGAGTATGTTAATGTTTGACCGATATAAAGATGCTGTCCGTCAACCACCGATGCCCACCATTTCAAAAGGTTTTCATAATCGGCGTCCTTGTTGCCGATAGTCCAATATAGTTGCGGTACGATGTAATCGATGGTTTTATCTTTCAGCCAATTTAACGGATCGGTATAGACATCGGAATAGGAGTTTAACCCCGATGTGCCGGCATAACTGTTTTTCACAATGCCGAAGGGGCTGATTCCAAATTTAACTTTTGGGTTCACACTAATTATTGAATCGTGTACAACTTTAATTAAGCTGTTAATATTTTCCCTTCGCCAATCACTGATGCGAGAAAATTTACCGCCGTAAAGAGTGTAACTTTCAAAATCTTCTCTTTGAATTCTCGGGGAATATGGATAGAAATAATCATCAAAGTTTACACCGTCAACATCGTAGCGTCTTACAACATCGGCAACTATTTTTGCCACATATTTTCTTACCCCGGGTATGCCCGGGTCGAGCATTTCATAATTCCGAAAGCGCAATATCCACCCAGGGTGAACCCTGGAGATATGATTGGGCGATTTACTGCTATCATCCGTCCTGTTGGAAACTCTCAGCGGGTTAACCCATGCGTGAAGTTCCATTCCCCTGCTGTGTGCTTCTTTAACTGCAAGCTTCAGCGGGTCAAAATAAGGGTAAGGTTCTTCACCCCGCCTGCCGGTAAGCCACTCAGACCAGGGTTCGTAGGGTGAATCATAAAATGCATCACACTCGGCTCTTACCTGAAAGAAGACGGCGTTTATTCCTGCATCCTTTAATCTGTCGAAAAGGTTCTTTAGTTCATTAATTTTATCTTTGGTAGAAAGATATTTTGATGAGGGCCAGTCGATATTGGAAATAGTTGCCACCCAAACTGCACGCATTTCACGCTTAGGAAGCGAGGGCTGGCAGACTGCTCCTGTGATAAAAAACATCCAGCAAATTAGAATAAAATACTTAGTCATTAAGAATGGTTATTAGTATTAAGCTATAACATTATAATTTAGTAATTTGACAGTTAGAATTTAGAAAAAAAATATTAGAAATACCTTATTAAACCGTTAATGAATAAAAAAAGAATCCTGTTTGTATGTATGGGAAATATCTGCAGATCACCGGCTGCTGAAGCCGTTGTGAAAAAAATGGTTGAAAAGGAAAAATTATTACATGTGATTGACGTAGATTCTGCCGGAACTATAGATTATCACAGCGGTGAACCTGCTGATGCGAGAATGATTTTGTCTGCAAAAAAAAGAGGATATACGATAGACAGCATATCAAGACAGTTCGATATGAATAAAGATTTTGAACGATTTGACTATATCATAACGATGGATGAGGAAAATTACGAAGATATAAAGTCGATGGACATCGATAATAAATATCAGCATAAGTTGTATAAAATTGTGAGTTTCTGCGAAAGTTGTAAGGGAAATGAAATACCTGATCCATACTACAATGGTACCGAGGGTTTTGATTTAGTACTCGATCTTCTCGAAGAAGCATCGACACTCCTTTTAAAACAAATTAAAGATGACCTTCATAAAGAAAATCAAAACAAAAATTGAAAAAGTAATTCATACCAAAATTACTGAGTTCAGCTCTCTTTCCGGCGGCTGCATCAGCAATGCATATAAAGTGACTGCCGAAAACGGAAAAAGTTTCTTCCTTAAGACAAATACATCCCACCCCGGCGATATGTTTATAAAAGAAGCTCACGGATTAGAAGAATTAACTAAAGCAAATGCAATCCGGATTCCTCAGGTAATTAGTTATGAAAATGATTTTATCCTTCTTGAATTAATAGAATCGGGAAACAGGCAAAAATATTTTTCTGAAGATTTTGGCAGAAGGTTTGCCGAACTGCATCGCTTTAACAGCAGCGAATATGGTTTTTTCGAAGACAATTATATCGGGTCCAATCCGCAAATAAACATTCCCACAGATGAAGAAAAGAATAACTGGACACAGTTCTTTTTTAATAAAAGAATTCTCTATCAATTATCATTAGCTGAAAAATTGGGCAATGCGACGCCGGAATTAAGAAAAGTAATTTCATTACTTGAAAATAAAATTGATGAAATAGTTACTGATAACGGGGAGCAACCATCTTTACTTCATGGAGACCTGTGGGGCGGAAATTATATGATTGATGAAAACGGAAATGCCTGCCTTATCGATCCAGCAGTTTATTACGGAAACAGGGAAGCCGATTTGGCAATGACAAAACTTTTCGGCGGGTTCGATTCTAAATTTTACGCCGCGTATAACGAAGCATTCCCCCTCCCCGACGGCTACTCATACAGAGAAAACATTTATAAACTATATCACATCCTGAATCATCTAAATCTTTTTGGAGGAGGATATTATTCACAGGCGATGAGTTTAATTCGTTACTATATCTAATATTGTGGGACCGTCTAAAAAGTAATTTTTAATCAAATGTCATTCCCACTGCCTGTCCCGATTCTATCGGGGAAAGTGGGAATCTTCTGTTTAATTAAAGTTTGAGATTCCCTTTTTCAAGGGAATGACAACATAAACTTAACTTTTTAGACAGCCCCATTTAATAAAGTCTCCCCTCCCTGGAGGGGACGGAAGGGGTGGGTTGCTGTAACTATTTGTGTTCCAAATAAAACTTAAAAATCAAATATCGTCTGTCAAGTATTATCATTATTAATGTTTACATAGTAACGCAAGCTAATGCATAACCCGGATAAACCGGAAATGACAAATTTCAAAAAACAAATTCCAAATGCAATTTTAATGTGATAAAGAGATGACATCTTTCTTTTTTGATAAAATTAAAATAAAAACAACATTTTCAAGGATATACTGAAAATTTATTTTACGTAAGAAAGATGTCATCTCTACATTTTGCGTATGGTGAGTTACTTAATATCTAAAATTTCAATATCAAAAATCAAGGTCGATTTAGGTGGAATTTTACCGACGTTCATATCACCGTAACCCAATTCGGGCGGTATTACTAATCTTAATTTGCTGCCTTTATTTCCAAACTTAATCCCTTCATCCCAGCCGGGAATCACCTGTTTCGAACCTAAAACAAATGAGAATGGTTCATCTCTTTCAACGGAGCTATCGAACTTTGTACCGTCTTGAAGATATCCCGAGTAATTAACCGTTACAATGTTCCCGTCTTTTGCATCGGGACCTTCACCCGGTTTAACAATTGCATATTGCAAACCGCTCTCAGTTGTTTTCAATCGTGACGGATCGATCTTCCACTCTTCGACAGTTACTTTGTCCTTTACGTTAAGCAGCTCTACTGTTATTTTTAAATCAGTATTCGGAGGTACGGGTCCCATCCCTGTTTTACCGTAAGCGAGCTTCGACGGAATAATTATTGTTCGAATACCGCCGACCTTCATCCCTACAATTCCATCACCGGAGCCTTTTATAAATGCATCATTGCTTAAAACGAACTTTATTTCTTTTCCCATTACGTAAGAATCGCCAATTTTATAAGCCATTTTAGTGGAATCATTAGACCAATCGGCATATAAATCGGTTGAATCTTTTACAAGCCATCCGCGAAAATGAATAGTTACCAAATCATCGTTTTTGGCTTCCCTTCCGTCCCCGATTTTATTATCAACATAAGTTAAACCGGAAGGTAAAGTTTTAACATCGCTGTTGTTACTGTTTGAACATCCAATTAGGATAGATGTTAGCAGAACAACTGTGATTAAAATACTGCTTTTCATATTACTCCTTATAAAATTTAACGTACAAATATATTCAATAAGTTATTCTATTCATATATGTATCCATAAATTTTACCCTTATTTATTAGATTTAATGATAATAATTTTTATTTGTCAAAGATAACTTTTTCTCATTATTTTTATAATTATAGTATCGTTAGCATGAAAAAATACTCGTTGTTTACAAGTGCACTTTTAGCTCAGTTACTATTTTATCCGGTCTGTTATTTTGCACAGGCACCGGTAAAATCAAATATGGATAACAAAATGAATTCAACCGAAAATCATTTAATCATCGATTCCCATTTAACTTATGAAGATGCTCTAAAGGGAATTTCCATACCTGCGGCTGTTAAGCAAAGTCTGGAAATAATCACAGTACAGTACTTTGGCTATGACGGCAGATTGCATCAGGGACAGTTGATTGTGAATAAAAAAGCCGCCGCTGATCTCAAAGAGATATTTAACTTTATTAAAGAAACAAAATTCCCGGTTGAAAAAGTAAAACCGATAGTAGAGTATAAATGGTCGGATGATAAATCGATGAGCGATAATAATACTTCGGTATTTAATTACCGGTTTGTTTCCGGAACAAAAGTATTATCGATGCATGCAAACGGATTAGCGATCGATATTAATCCAATGCAGAATCCTTATGTTAAGAATGGCAACGCAAGCCCTCAAGGGTCCAATTACGAATTAGAATCAAAAGGTACCATTACACCTAACTGCCCATTGGTGCAGGAGTTTAAGAAAAGGGGCTGGAAGTGGGGTGGCGATTGGAAAAATTTGAAAGACTACCAGCATTTTCAGAAAGAATAGAAGTAGATTAAAATACAACCAATATTTAATTAGTGTTAATTCGTGCAATTAGTGACTATTCCTTCTTCCACGAATTAATAATTAATTATGTATAATTTTTATTTCTAAACGACAATTTAACACTTCCAAATATTTTTTTATTGTAGCAAGTGATGGGGAATGCTTACCGCTTGTTAAAGATGATTCTAATCTTGTAATTGATGGGGGTTTCGTCCCCATTCTTTCAGCTATTTGTGCCTGGGTAAGACCAGCTTTGTTTCTTGCACGTAGCATTTCTCTTAACAAAGTAAATTCCGGTTCAAGTCTGTCATATTCTTTTTTAACAGATGATCTTTTAAGTGCTTTTCTCTTAAGCTCTTTGTGTTTCATTTTCCTAATACCTCTTTCATTCTTTTTTTAGCTGTTTGCATTCATAAATATGATATAACAAATTTGTTATTATAACACAAATGTTATAAGAATAATCTTTGAAAATAGAACAGCGTATTAAAGAAATACTCACA
>BDSV01000148.1 GCA_002898075.1 bacterium BMS3Abin03 | reverse complement strand
TAAAGAATCAACAACTAATAGATTTATTAGCGACCCCGGAGGGGTCAAAGGTTAATAGAAATAAAATAAAAGCTAAATTATTGTTACAACCACATCGTGGTTGAAGAATTTCCTTCTACGATGATATCCCCCTCGGTACCTTCTGAATCGATATATTTATTTCTCCTTTCCCTTTTAATTGTAGGGTGAGCAGCCCTGCTCACCCACCAGTACGGAGATAAACCTTCAGCATCCTTCTACTTACAGTCAGATATTTGCCACGTTAATCTTTTTTTTTTTTTGATTTACGAACATCGATTAACGAATTATGAAGCTTTCGTTTTGAATTTATATAATTACGAAAAAATATTTTGCTGCATCAGTAGTCCCGTCCTTCAAAGACCGTATGGAAATATCATTAAAGAAATGGAACTCATCCCCAAGCCCCTTTTCCCTTAAGAAGATAAAGAGTTTAATTCAGTTGCAATCGCCCTTCATTTAAAAGTCCATTTTTTTTAAGATGGATTTAGAGCTTGCCCCGAATTTATTTCGGGGTTGAGTTTACTAATTTTCACACACCCTCTTAATTGAACGGCAATGGCAAACTTTCAGAGAAATAAAAGTTGTTAATGTAATCAAACTTCCGATAGATATTCAAAAATCAGTCTCACACCATAACCGGTCATAAATGTTTTGGTATAATTAGTAGTCTCACTGTTCATAGCCGGACCGGCAATATCGATATGAACCCAGGTAATTTTTTCATCGACAAAATTCTCAAGAAATTTAGCCGCGGTAATTGCCCCGCCCCAGCGAGGTCCGGTATTGTTAACATCTGCAACTTTACTTTCGATCAGTTTATTATAATCATCCCACATCGGAAGGCGCCAAACTCTGTCGAAAGTTTTCATTCCATTTTTATACAACGTATCTGCAAGGTTATCATCCTTTGTAAATAATCCTGCTGCAACCTGACCTAAAGCCACAACGCAAGCGCCGGTCAATGTTGCAAAGTCGATAATAATATCGGGTTTCTGCTTGGATGCAAAATCGAGAGCATCTGCTAAAATCATTCTTCCTTCGGCATCTGTGTTATCAACTTCGATAGTTTTACCGGAAGCAGTAGTAACAATATCGCCGGGTCTCATTGCATTACCGGATGGCATATTTTCTGCGGCAGGAATAATTCCAATAACTTCTGCTTGAATTTTTGCTTTTGCAGCAGCCAATACAGTTCCGGCAACAAGAGCCGCACCAGACATATCCGCTTTCATCTCTCCCATATTCTGAGCGGGTTTAAGCGAGATACCCCCTGTATCAAACGTTACACCTTTTCCGACCAACGCAATTTTCTTAAAATTCTTCTTGGATTTTGAGGAAGGTTTGTACTTTAGAATTATAAATTTTGGTTTGTCTGTACTTCCCTGCCCTACTGCAAGCAGTCCACCCATTTTTCTTTTCTTTATTTCTTTTTCATCAAACACTGTTACTTTCACTCCGGCTTCGGTAAGTTTTTGTTTAACTCTTTTTGCAAGGTCTGAAGGTCGAAGAGAACTTGCCGGTTCGTTTTGTAAATCTTTTGCGAAGTTTACCCCTTCCATTACTACGTTGGTTTTACTAATGGCAGAATTGACCAACTTATTGTTTTCACCGTGTAGAAGAACATTTAATTTTTTATCCGGTTTTTTGGAAGATTTAAATTTATCAAACTTATAATTCCCTAACATTATTCCTTCAATAAATGTGCGGGAAAAATACGCTTCGCTGTCGAAATATTTTTTAAATGGTTTGTAATTCGGAATAAAAATGTGAAGGTCTTTAATCTCCTCCTTTTCTAATTTTTTTATAAATCCTGCTAATTGATTCCTGAAATAATCTGAATTGAATTTACTGTTCAGTTTTACTTTATGAATTACAAGTGCGTCGGGCTTGCCTGCCGGTTTAGATACTCTTATTTCTGTACCGTCTTCAGCAAGAAAATTTTTCTTCTGTAGTTCAGTAAGCTTGATATTGAAAATTCTCTCTAAGTCTTTAAGATTTTTGGCAAGCTTTTTATCGTCAATTAAATATTTAATACTAATAGAAAGAGGTTTATATATTATTTTTTTATTAGACGACTTGATATTTAGCTTGAACATTTTACTCCTGATAATATTTATTTAAGAATTCTTTTGCTGTTTTAATTATTTTCGGCATTTCCTCAATCATAACTAAATTATTTAATCTCGCACCTGCGGCGTTCAAATGCCCTCCACCGCCAATTTGTGATGCTAATTTATTAACTGGTATTTTTCCCTTTGAACGAAAGCTAACTTTGAACCCGTCCTTAAGTTCAACGAACAACATTCCCAATACAACATTCTCTATTGAAAGAGAATAATTTACAAAATTATCCGTATCACTTTCCAGGGCACCGAGTTCTTTAAAAGTGCTCCTGTAAATGTACATATATCCGATTTTATTATCGGATATTAATTGTAAAGTATTAAGCGCTCTGCCGAGCAGTTTTATCTTACTTATTTTACTATGATCATAAATATTATCATAAATATCTGCCGGGCTAACTCCCTTATCCAATAAATCTGCAACAATTCTGTGAAGCTCGGCGGTTGTTCTTTCAAACCTGAACGAACCGGTATCGGTCATTATTGCAGCGTAAAGAGGAGCAGCAATACTGTAATCGAAAGAAATAATTTTTGTTGTAATTAGAAAATCATAAATAATATGACCGGTTGCAGAATAGTTTATATCTATAAAATTAAAATCAACAAACTCTTCCGGCTCCGGATGATGATCGATAGAAATTTTTATTTTGTTCGATGAAAGGAATGCTTCCTGCATACTTACCAAACGGTTGGAGCGGTTAAAATCCAGTGCAATTAAAACATCAACTTCATCAAAAAGATTTTGATGTATTTCCTTATCGTATTTTCGGATCACATTTTCTTTATCGAGAAATTCCAAATTATACGGTGTTTCGCTGTAGTTAATTATATGAGTCTTTTTCCCTAGCTTTTTGAGGATATAATACATGGCAATCTCGGAACCGATTGCGTCGGCATCGGGATTAACGTGTGTAGTTAATAAAAAAGAATCATTTTCTTCTATAATATTTTTAAGCTTATTAAAATCCATTCAAACCAATAATAAAAAAGAAGGGCTTGCAAAGATTTACAAGCCCAAAAACGGAAAGTATTTTTTACTTCAAGATGACAGCACCTTAGTTTACTTCCCAGGTATTTCCGCTAAACAGAGTTTTTTCTAAGTCGCCTTCACCTCTCATTTTAGTAACATCTCTAATTTGTCTATCGACACCTTGATCATAAGTTTCTTTTTTCACCTGTCGAAAAACTCCGATTGGTGTCGGAAAATCAGGATGATCAGTCATATGAGCAAGTATTATAGCAAGCACAGGGCTATCTGAAAATTCATCATGAACCAGCAAATCGTCCTTAGAATATTGCCCTTTACTTAAATCAACGATCATTGGTTTTTCACCGTCTAATTTTATTCCTTTATCATGATTTTTTCCGAAAATCATCGGTTTACCATGTTCCAGCACTAAAACATGATCATCTCTTGTGTCCTTTTCAGTTAGTATCGAAAAAGCACCATCATTAAAGATATTACAATTCTGGTAAATCTCAAGGAATGCAATTCCTTTGTGCTCACCGGCTCTTTTTATCATTTCCTGTAAATGTTTAGGACGCCTGTCGATAGATCTTGCTACAAATGTTGCATCCGCCCCGATTGCAACGGAAACCGGGTTAAAGGGGTAATCGATGCTTCCAAAAGGGCTGGTCTTTGTAATTTTTCCTTTTTCGGAAGTTGGTGAATACTGACCTTTAGTTAAACCGTAAATTCTATTGTTAAACAATATAATTTTTATGTCGATATTTTTTCTGCAAGAATGAATAAAATGATTACCGCCGATACTCAGGAGGTCGCCGTCACCGGTTGCAACCCATACATCCAGTTCGGGTTTAGCAATCTTAACACCGGTTGCAATAGCAGTTGCACGCCCGTGGATACTATGGAAACCATAAGTATTCATATAGTAAGGGAAACGGCTCGAGCATCCGATTCCGGATATCCATACGACTTTTTCCTTATCTTTTTTAATTAAATCTGGTAAAGTTCTCTGAACCTGTGCAAGGATCGAGTAATCTCCACAGCCCGGGCACCACCGCACATCCTGATCGCTTGCAAAATCTTTTGCAGTTAACTTTTCTGTTTTTACTTCACTATTAGTTGACATTGTTACCTCCGATTATTTCAGTTATCTTACCATAAACATCCGAAATTTTAAATGGTAAACCTCTAACTTTATTGAATTGTTTTACATCAATCAGGAAGCGGTTTCTTATAATTACGGCAAGCTGCCCCATATTGATTTCAGGAATGAGAATCTTTTTAAATTTACCAAGCACTTCTTCCGTATTTTTTGGAAGCGGGTTGATATATCTTAAGTGTGCCTGCGATACTTTATATCCATTATCTCTCGCTCTAACCACAGCATCTTTTAATGTGCCGTAAGTACCGCCCCAACCTAAGACCAAAAGGTCTCCTTCATCATCGCCCTCTACATCCAATAATGGAATATCGTTTTCAACATTTTTTATTTTCTGTGCACGAATATGAATCATCTTATCATGATTTTCAGGATCATAACTTACGTTTCCGGTGATATCCTCTTTCTCTAAACCGCCAATTCTGTGCTCGAGACCGGGAGTACCGGGAATAGCCCAGGGGCGCGCTAAATTTTCATCACGCGAATACGGAAAGAATCCTTCCTTCTCAGTTCTAAACTTAACCGGTATCTCCGGAATCTGATCAGCGTGAGGTATTCGCCATGGTTCAGAGCCGTTAGCAATATATCCGTCGGTTAAAAGTATTACCGGGGTCATGTATTTAAGAGCAATTCTCGAAGCCTCAATTGCCATATAAAAACAGTCCCTTGGTGTGCGTGCAGCCAAAACAACAACGGGTGCTTCACCGTTCCTTCCGTACATTGCCTGCAAAAGATCTGACTGTTCAGTCTTAGTGGGCAAACCCGTACTCGGTCCGCCTCTCTGAACATTGACTATTACAAGCGGCAGCTCTGTCATTACCGCTAAACCGATTGCCTCTGATTTCAATGCGAGTCCCGGTCCGCTTGTAGTAGTAAGCGCAAGCTGTCCGGCAAAAGAAGCACCGATAGAAGAAGATATTCCTGCTATCTCATCTTCTGCCTGAAATGTTTTTGCACCGAAGTTTTTATAGATGCTTATGAATTGGAGAATATCGGATGCCGGTGTGATAGGATATGAACCTAAAAACAGCTTCAATCCGCTTTTTACCGAAGCAGTAAGAAATCCTAATGAAAGAGCTTCATTACCTGAAATATTTCTATATGTTCCCTTCGGTAATTTTGCGGGTTCAACGTTATAACGGGTTGTAAATATCTCCGTTATCTCGCCGAAGTTATAACCTGCTTTTAATGCTTTAATATTCGCATCAATAAGCTGTGGTTTATTTTTGAACTTCAGCTTTACCCATTCTTCAGTTTTGTCCAGCGGTCTGTTATATAACCAGTACATCATACCCAATGCAAAAAAGTTTTTGCTCCTGTTTACTTCCTTAGGAGAGAGCGAAGTTCCTTCTAATGCATTTGTTGTAAGTGTTGTAATAGGTACTTTATAAACATGGAATCCGTCAACAGAACCATCTTCGAGCGGATTAGAATCATAATGAGCTAATTTCAGATTCTTCTTATCGAACGAATCGGTATTAACTATAATAGTTCCGTTCGGTTTTAACTCCGGAAGGTTTTTCTTTAACGCAGCGGGATTCATAGCAACAAGAACGTCGGGTACGTCTCCCGGCGTATGAACATCATTACTGCTAAAATGAAGTTGAAAGCCGCTCACACCATAAAGAGTTCCTGCAGGTGCGCGAATTTCAGCAGGATAATCGGGTAATGTATTAAGATCGTTACCAACCCAAGCTGTGGTATCGCTAAACTGAGAACCTGTTAATTGCATACCATCACCTGAATCGCCAGCAAACCTAACAGTAACATCCGAAACTGTTTTTACCGGTTTTTCTTTTACTTCAGTCATTGTATCTCTCAAATAATTTATATTATTGTTAATGTTAAAATATTATTAGAAAAAACATTTATCAATTGGCTAAATCAATTTCTAATCTAATTTTGATATTATTTTATAAAAATCCTCAGCTTCGAGAAAGCCGGTTATTCTTTGAATCTCTTCTCCTTTAGAATTTAATATTAGTATGGTCGGCACGCCTACAATATTATACTTTTCTCTCAGCGCGGCAACTTCCGGTGAAAGCGACTTTGTCATATCAGCTTTATATGTTTCAAACTCTTTCGAAACTTTAACAACTTCCGGATCACTAAACGTAGTAGCGTCTAATTCTTTACAGGGAATACACCAATCTGCATAGAAGTCGATAATAACTCCTCTCCCGTCTATTGAAGCAATTGCTGCTTCCGAATACGGTTTCCAGTCTATTTCTTCTTTTCCCGAAGGAATTAGTGCATAGATAGCAATTGCAATAATCAATAATGAAAAAACAGTTTTTATAATCTGAAAGATTTTAATATTCTTGGCTTTCCTTTCGAAGAATAGAATATATATTCCCGCTAATATCATAT
>BDSV01000147.1 GCA_002898075.1 bacterium BMS3Abin03 | reverse complement strand
CCTACCGAAATAGCTTCAATAGGTCTCCACATAATACCAAAGTTATAACCGAAACCCGTCATATCGTCCCCTATCAGTTTAACAAATGCATCGCCCTGAAACGGGGTTTGTGATATTTTCTGTGTAATCAAAACATCCGACCAGCTATAAGAGCCACCGACACTTATAGCGAGTTGATTACCAAATGTAAATGTAACAACCAGAGGAGCCGAAAAAGTTTTTAATTCTGTTTCGATGGCGAGGTATCTCCCTATCCAATTATCATCCCATTTAGTACCGAGACCGAAGGGAGTAGAAAGACCTACACCTGCCGAAATTAAATCGGAAAACTTTTGTGAAACAAAAAAGTGACTCGGATAAAAAATCTGGTTTTCCATATAATAAGAATCCACAGCGGGTGTAACCCCTCTGAATGAAGATTGCGGCGCGATCATAGCCGTGCCGAGAATAATATTGGTTTCCGATTTTAAGAAACCCAAACCGGCAGCATTCCAGTAAACAGCAGAAGCATCGTTAGCTATAGCTGTAAAGGCGCCGCCCAACGCCATAGCACGCGCACCATGCTCATTTATCTGGAAACCTCCGGCAAAAACCGTACTGCCTGTTCCTGAAATGAACAACATCAGTAGTGTAACAATTATGCGTTTCAATTTACCTCCCTCTAATAGTGGATGAATTATTTAGTTAGTAAATATATAATTAATCAATGGAAAATAGAACAGTTCCTTTTTCGACAATCGTACCCTCGGTTACATCTATAGTTTTTATTTTTCCCGATGCCGGTGCCCTTAAGTCGTTTTCCATTTTCATAGCTTCAAGTATTAAAACTGATTCACCTTTGGCAATCTTATCACCAGTGTGTTTTTTTACTTTCAATATTATTCCGGGCATCGGAGCTTTTACTTCAGTTTTAGTATCAGATGTTGCTAGTGCATCTTCAATTAGCTTTGCTGCCCTCTCTTGAAGTTCCGTTCTTGCAACAGTTTCAAAACGCTTTCCCTTTACAAGAATAGAAAATTTCTCATTATTAAATTTTTCAGTACTAATTTCGTAAAAAATATTGTTAATTCGAAGTAAATATGTCTGGCAATTTAAAGATTGTATTTCGTACGTTATTTTCTTTCCGTCTATTTCAGCTTCATTTTCATTAATTATATTAAGCTTTTTCTTACACGACCCGACTGTAATTACATATTCACTCATACATCTGCTCTTGCCATTTGTTGGTTTCACCCAGATGATTCTTTTTAATATTATTTCCGGAGCTGGATTTTAATAATGCAGACATCAGAACCGCCGCTGTTTCTTCACCCGATTCGTCAGGCTTAATTAAATTTTCCTTATCCGTAAGGAATTCATTTTCTACAAAATTAATATCAAAGCTGCCCTTTTCAAACACAGGATGTTCAATTATCGATTTTAGAAAAACGATATTTGTAATTACTCCGGCAATCTGGTATTCGGATAATGCACGTTTCATCCTGGCAACAGACATTTTACGATCATTTCCCCAGGTACACAACTTAGCAATTAACGGATCGTAAAACATGCTAATTACTGAACCGTTATCGAATCCTGAATCGAGCCGAACACCGGGTCCGGATGGAGCTTTATAATGATAAATCTTCCCGGTAGAAGGTAAAAAATCATTTAAAGAATCTTCCGCATATATTCTGCATTCAAGGGCGTGACCGTTAATTTTTAATTCGTTCTGTTTTAAGGAAAGTTTATTTCCAACAGCAATGGAAAGCTGTTCTTTCACAAGATCGACTCCCGTTATCAATTCGGTTACGGGATGCTCAACCTGGAGGCGTGTGTTCATCTCTAAAAAATAAAAATTCTTTTCCGAATCCATTAAAAATTCAACTGTGCCTGCATTAAAATAATTACACACCCTGGCAGCAGCGATGGCTGCTTTAGTAATTTTTTCCCGCGTTAATTCATCCACAAACGATGAAGGTGCTTCTTCAATTATTTTTTGATGCCGCCTTTGAATCGAGCATTCCCTCTCGAACAGATGTACATAGTTTCCGTACTTATCACCTAAAATCTGAACTTCGATGTGTTTCGGTTTTTCAATAAATTTTTCGATATAAACATCATCATTAGCAAATGCTTTTAATGCTACCCTTTTTGCGCCTTCAAATGCCGGTTCAAATTCATTTTCATTATTTACAATTCTCATTCCTTTCCCGCCGCCGCCTGCTACAGCTTTTAACAGCACTGGAAATCCAATTTCCTTCGAAATCTTAATCCCTTCTTTTACAGAATTAACTGCTTCCGTAGTACCGGGAACAATAGGTACACCGTGCTCCGACATTAATCTTCTTGCTGCCGTTTTACTCCCCATCAGTTTAACCGACTCAGACGAAGGCCCGATAAAAACAATTCCCGCATCTTCCACAGCTTCAATAAAAGTTGGATTTTCCGCAAAAAAGCCATAACCGGGATGAATTGCGTCCGCATTAATATCTTTGGCAAGTTTAATTATCTTTTTCAAATTTAAATATGAATCACCGGAAGGTGCTGCTCCGATGTTGTACGATTCATCTGCAAGGAGTGTATGCAGCGATGTTTTATCCGCATCGGAATAAATTGCCGCCGATTTAATCCCGAGATCACGGCAGAGTCTTATTATTCTTACAGCAATTTCACCTCTGTTAGCAACCAGTATTTTATTGAACAACTTAATACCTATTTTAATTCCACAATTGTAATACCTTCACCGCCCGACTCAATAGGTGCAAAATAAAACTGTTTTACGTTCTCGTGCGATTTTAAAACAGAAGCGACTGTATTTTTAAGAGCGCCAGTTCCTTTTCCATGAAGTATTTCTACTCTATCCTGCCCAGCCATAAATGAATCATCAATAAATTTAACCACACTAAACTCCGCTTCATCAGGTTTTTCACCCCGTATATCCAACCGGTATTCTCTTGTCTGCAGGCTGTAATTTGAATACATTGTTTTCTGTGCAGATTGCTTGGTTTCTTTAACGTAATTCAATTCATCAATACTAACCTGCATTTTCAAAGAGCCAACCTGCAAAACCGCACGGTTTTTATCTTTATCAACCGAAACTATTTTACCGGTAGTGGCAGTGTTTTTTACAAGAACAAAATCACCGGTATTAAAATCCGTTTTTTCTTCCTTTAATTCAACCTGTTTCGGAATAAGATTTTCAGTTTCTTTTTTAACTTCTTCAATTATTTTTTTTGATTCTTTTATAACTTCCCTGCTTGCATTGGTTTCGCGTAAATCTCTTATCACCTTTTCAATTTTTTTATTTACTCCTGAAAGATAATTCTCAGCATCGAGCTTTGCTTTTTTAAGTATTTCCTTTTTTTCTTTTTCTATTTTCTCAAGTTTATTTTTGAACAGGTTTGATAATCCGGCTAAGCGGGAGTTCTCAAGTTCCAGCTCTTTTAATTTTTTCTCGAGTACAGTAGATTTTGCTTCGACATCGATCAGAAATTCTTCCAGCTTGTGCTTGTTTTCATCTATATTTTGTGTGGCTTTTTCAATTATATCTTTTTTTATTCCGATGCGTCTTGCAATTTCAAATGCATAACTTGAACCCGGAACACCTAATTTGAATTTATAGGTTGGTGTAAGTTCTTCATTATCAAATTCCATCGCCGCATTTGTGAATCCGTTTTCGCTATTTGCTATAAGCTTTAAAGCACCGTGATGCGTTGATGAAAATACGGTTGAGCCAAAGTCTCTAAGTTTCATTAAAACTGCCGTAGCCAGGGATGATCCTTCATCCGGGTCGGTTCCCGTACCTAATTCATCCAAAAGGATTAGTGAATTGTTATCCGCTTCTTCTAAAATATTTTTGATGTTCAGCAGGTGCGAACTGAATGTAGAGAGATCGTCCTCAATCGATTGTTCGTCCCCTACGTCTATCAGTATTTTACTAAATAAGTGAAAGTTAGAATCGGGACTGGCGGAAATATGGATCCCCGACTGTACAAGAAGAGCAAGCAATCCTATGGTTTTAAGTACTACAGTTTTACCACCGGCATTCGGACCTGTAATGACGATAACTTTCTCTTCGGTTAACTTAATATTTAGCGGTACTGTATTTACACGACCGATTTTCTTCAAAAGCACCGGGTGTCGCCCATCGCTTATTTCAAAAGGTTTGCAGCTATTGATTTGAGGAAACGATCCCAGCACTTCTATTGAATATTTTGCTTTAGCGAATACAGTATCTAAGTAAGCCAATTCATCCAGAGATTTTTTTAATCTATCGCTAACACTCCCGATAAGCTGTGTTAATTCCCTGAGCAGTCGTTCAATTTCTCTTCTTTCAGCAAACGAAAGAGAAACGATATCATTATTTAGTTCTAAAGTTTCTTCCGGTTCAATATAAACTGTCTGCCCTGTTGAAGATTCAGAATGAATGAATCCCTTTAAGTGTCTTTTATGCTCAGCTTTGATGGGAATTACCATCCTGCCGTCGCGCAGAGTCAAGTAATCTTCTCTCACAAATTCCTGTTCTTTTAAAGACTTCATAATTCTGCCGATCGATCGGACAAGGTCATTTCTTTTATTCCTGATTTCTTTTCTGATCTCCGCTAATTTCCTGCTGGCATTTTCTTTTATTTCGCCGTTCTCGTCAATTATTTTTTGGATATGATGTTCAAATAATTTATCAACGAAGAGGTTGTTAAATGAACTTGTCAGCAGCGGTGCCGTTTCAGAATTGTTCTTGATAAATGTAAAGATTGCACGGGAAGTAGATGCGATTTTTAGTATATCGACAATTTTTTTATTGGATATCAATGCCCCTTCTATTTTGCTTTTTGCTAATTCATTTTTCAGATCAGGTAAGTATTCAAACGGCGGCGGTACATTTCTTATTAAAATTTCCTTTGCTTGCTCAACCGCTTTGCCTTGCCGGTATATTTCTTCCGGATCATTAAAAGGTCTGATGGCAAGCACCCTGTCCTTTCCCGGTTCAGTTGCTGTGTACTTCGATATATATTCTAAAACTTTAAGGTATTCTAATTTTTCTAAGGTGCTTTTACTGGTCATCCGTACTGTCTTTTTCGTTTATATAGTCCTTTAAAATTTCCTCGGTTTTCGGGGTATAATTATTTAGGAATTCAATAGTTACGGGTATTACCTGGTAAGTATCTTCGTAAAATGCCGACGCGCTGCGTGTTGACTTAGATGGTATGTTAAAAACATTTAAGAGTAAAAAAACGGCACTTAAAAAATACAGCAATTGAACTACGCCGACAACCCCGCCAATTATCTGGTTGATAAGATTATTTACTTTGTCGAAAGGATGGATAATTCTTTTAAGAAAAGTAAAGATCAGTATTATTCCAAAAAATATTGCAATTCCGGCTACGATTTCTGCAAGATAATATTCGATACCGAATGCATATTCTACCATTGCACCAAGCCGTTTTTTAAATAACACGGCTGTTATTATTGCAAGTCCAAAACCAATAAGACCGATCAGCTTTCTTACGAATCCATCTTTAAATCCGAGTACGAAGCCGATTAAAACTGTAACAATTATTACTAAATCTATCGGATTCAATTTTCACTCAGTACCTTTTCAACAATAGCTTTCACAATTTTACCGTCAGTTCTGCCTTTAAGTTCTTTTATTGCAGCAGGCATTAACTTCCGGAAATCTTCTTTTGACACAGCACCAATCTCTTCAGCCAACTTGCGAACAATTTTTTCAACTTCTTTTTCATCAAGTTGTTTTGGAAGATAATCCATAATCACTTTCAGTTCTGCTTCTTCCACGGAGGCAAGGTCTTCCCTGCCGGCATTTCTGTACTGTTCTATCGACTCTTTCCTTTTTTTTGCCGCAGTGCTCAGCAGTTTAATTTCTTCTTCCACATTAAATTCTTTTCCTGATCCGCTTTTTTCAAATTCCAAAATTAGCGCCCTGATTGAGCGTATAGTACTCAATCGTAACTTATCCCCGGATTTTAACGCTTCTTTTAAATCCCGATTAATTTTTTCTTTTAATAACATTTCTTCCTCACTAATGAAAAAGGCAGGAGATTAAAAAATAAATCATCCTGCCTTAAATAGAAATTAAATCTACAAAAGCTAAACTTTTACGTTAGCCGAGTAGTTTATTCTTAAACAATACGCTTTTCGTAACTCCTGTTGAATATCGGTAACGAGTCCCATATCGGTACCAACATCAACGCGCAGCGAAACAATAATATTTGGTAATTCTTGTCTTTTCTTATACATAATTTCCCGAATCTGATCAACTTTAACTATACTATCATCTATCTGGATTCTATCTCCCTTACCAACCCAAATGTAAGAGATTAATCTCTTGTTTTCAATTTTCTCGAGTGCTTTTGCATTCGGCAGTTTATAATCGACTAATACTTGCACTTCTCTCATTGTTGTAGTAACCATAAAAAAGAGAAGGAGCATAAATATTATATCCGGCATTGAAGCGGTTGGAATTTCTTCACTCGAGCTTGCTCGTTTTTTCTCAAATTTCATCTATAATAATCCTTTATTTAGTTACCACTTCCGGTTCAGCCAATGAAATTATAATTGGCACAGCTTGCTTGACTTCTTTTTGCTGTTCAGGATTAAGATCTTTAAACTTTTTACCAAACTTCCCGTTTGAATATTCGTCCCTAACTTCGAAAAAAGCTAATTTTACCTGATCTAATGCCTGAATGTATGCATTATAAACAGTTTTTCTATCGGTCTTTATTGAAACTATTAGTTTCTTATTCTTAGGTAAACTTATTTTCGAAATAATCCGGGGTTTGAGCGTGTTTTTAATTTGAAAGATAGAAATCGGCTTACCGTCTAATAGAACTTCACTATTTTCATTTATAAGAATAGCAGCCATCCTGTCTTTCGGTACTTCTATTTGTTTCTGCTCTTCAGGTGGAATATATTCGGGTAATGTAAGACCGATACCTGTATCCACATCGATAACCGTTGCAACCAAAAAGAATATAAGTAACAGGAATGCAATATCAGCCATCGAACTGGTGGGTATATTTGCTTCTTCTGATCTTCTTCTTCTTAACATCTTTTAAAACTGATTGGTTATAAGAAAATATTTCAGTTAATTATTTCTTTTTTTCATAAATCTCATAAAGAGCATCAATTAATTCAACGGATGCTTCTTCCATATCGCCTACTAAAGCGTCTATTCTGGATACGAGATAATTATAAAAGACCTGTAAAATCATTGCCACAACAAGACCGAATAAGGTAGTTAATAATGCCACTGCGATACCGTCTGCAACAATAGCCGGTGAAATTTGTGCGGCTTCTTTAATAGCATCAAATGCTTCGATCATACCTTCAACAGTACCGGTAAAACCAAGCATAGGTGCAAGAGTAATGAAAGTTGATATCCAGATCATATTTCTTTCCATGAACCCCATTTCTATACCGCCGTAAGCAATAATTGCTTTTTCTGCAGCTTCCAAACCTTCATCTGCCCTCAGAAGACCGGCATGAAAAACCGAAGCAACAGGACCTCTGGTGTTAGCACATAATTCTTTGCCACCTTCAATTCCGGTTTCATCGAGTGCTCTTTTAACGTTTACAATAAATTTTTTGGTATTTGTTTTTGAACGTGTTAATGTCCAAAATCTTTCCAAACAAAAAGCTAAACCAAGAATAAGACTTGCAAGAATGGGATACATAAAACCGCCGCCGGCTGTAAACTTTTCACTTAGCCAATTCAGTGCACCGCCATTGTCAGCAGCAATTGCCGCTAATGCATTATAAAGGGATGCGATAATGCTTGCTATGTCCATAAGAAATTACCCTCCTAAAAATTAATTAATATTGTAAGGGATGTAAAATTCTACAATAATTTTATTAAAAAGTAAGACTACTATAAACATTTCAAATTAGAAAGTCAAATAATTTGATTAGAGTTAAAGACTTGAAATTATTCAAATATTTTTCATTAGTAATTGAACCTGTTTTTTAATTCGAAAACGTTTCCGCTAACGAAATTATAATTATTAAATATCGAATGAATTAATTCGCCGATTTCTTCCGGCTTCATCCACGAATCGTAATCAGCGTCTTTCATCCATTCCCTGTTAGCGAGAGTATCGATTATAAAAGGCGCTATGGCATTTGCTGATAAATGAATTTCTTTTCCTTCTTCCGATAATGTTTTTATAAGATGAATTAATGCTGCTTTGGATACACCGTATGCACCTTTTCCTGCTTCAGGATTTAACCCGGTAAACGCAGAAGTAAAACAGATAGAGCCACTGTGAGAATTACTTACCAAAAGCGAGAAATATTTTGCTATAAAAAACCCCGATTTCAAATTTTTATCCATCATTTTATCCCAATCTGAGGAATCGGTTTCCCAAATGTTTTTCCCACCTGAAAATCCGCCCACTGTGCTGAATAAATAGAGCACTTTATCTTTAGCCGGTTCTATTTTACCGAGAGCAGTTGACACATTTTCTTCAACTGAAAGATCATGTACCTTTATTTGTTCTATTGTTGGAATTGCTGATTCGCTATCAAACTTAGAAGCAAACAAATAAATTTTATCGTAATCTTTAGAAATAAGAGATTTAGTTACTCCTCTGCCCAATGCCCCGTTTGCTCCGAATATCAGAAGTTCCTTTTTCACTTTTCACTCCTTTGTTATTAAAAATTTTGCCGTTACAGGAAAATGATCGCTGTAGCCGCCAAGGTACCGTCTTCCGCCATAAGTGGGAAAAGGCATTCCTTTATATTTTCCGTGGTGTGTAACAATAAAATACGGGCTATATACTCGATACGAATTACAAATATAATGGAATCTTCTGTCGGTTAGAAGCTCTCCCGAAACAATTATCTGATCGAGCAAATTCCAGTCATCACGATATTTATATGTACCCAAACCTTTACTGTAAGCAGTGTACGATACATTAAATAATTCATCTTCAGAAGGAAACTCTGTACCTATTGAAACAGAATCACACAAAACGGGATAAGCTTTTAATGAATCGAGTATTGATATGTTTCCGGGTTCGTCATTAAAATCACCAATTATTATAATTTTCGCATCGGGGTTTTTTAAGAATTCTCCATCGACATCTTTTTTTAATGTTAGTGCAGCAGCAATCCTGTTCGGTTCGGATTTTTTCTGTCCCCTGCTGCGTGAGGGCCAATGATTTATATAAATCGTAAGAGTATCTGAATCCATATAAAGTAATTTCACTTTAAGGATTAACCTCGTAGGCCAATTATCGGGAAGATGGACTGTATCACCCGAAACTGAGATTAGTTTGAATTTATCGGACTTGTAGAGTAAACCGTTATCGATACCGCGGTTATCGGGAGATTCTAAATATGCAATTTTATAATTTTTATCGCTGAGGAATTTATTTATTAAACTATCCAGCAATGACTGATGTTCAACTTCGCATACTCCGAGCAAATCCGGACCATTACTATTATTCATAGACCGGATAACACGTGCATGATGATATAATTTAGTGTCTAATCGTTCCTCAGTCCATTCCTTGCTTCCGTCCGGTAGAAATTCCTTATCATTTTTGTGAGGATCATCAATAGTATCAAATAGATTCTCCTGATTCCAGAATGCAACAAATAGCGTGTCCTGCGATTGTGCAAAATTAAAAGATGGGATAATTATTAAGACGGCTAACAATAATACGAAGATATGTTTTTTCATTTTATCTTTTAATTTATTAATGGTTGTACAAATTTAGGAAAGTTGTTTGGATAAAGAAACGCAGTTACTTTATTGCTAAATAATATAAAAACTCTTTACGGGATGACATACCGCTAATAAAAATAAAAAATCGTTAATCTGTGTTCGATATTCAAAAACTCCAATCGTCCTTACAGGACTAACTTGTTTTTATGGTTATCATTCTTACACGGCGATGAATCACCGGGTTAATTTATTGGCGGAAAAGAAGAAAAGTCAGGAGAATAAAAAAGTCCCGCAAGGGACGAATGAAAATGATGTTTGCCGCGACCGTCACAGAATTGCCCGTGGCGGGCAAAAATGGAAAATGAGTGCGAAGCAGTCGAATGTTTGCAAAAAGATAGTAAACCAAAATGATAAAACGATGCCGAAGGTATCGAAGAAAAGTGTTTTTGTTAACAATGCTTTCAACCACGTTGTGGTTGTAATAATAATTTTACTTTTATTTTTTTGCTATTAACCTTTGACCCCTTCGGGGTCGTTAGTAAATCTCTTAGTTGCTAGCTCTTCAAAACTTCTAAAATCAAAAATCGTTAATGGGTGTTCGTTATTCAAAAAGGTTATCAGCGTCGGATTCCGTATCATACATCAAACAATTTCTTTAAGAGTTCTTACCGCTTTTTAGATTTAAGAACATTGGTTAACGATTTTTGATTTTAGATGATTTCACTTCACAACACTGCCAGGTTTTTGAAACGTAAGGCAATAGTGATGAAATGTATTACTTACCCATGTATTTCCGTAACCGTAAGGAGCAATCGATTGATCATCCTGGAACCAGAAACTCTCGGGGCAAAGAATATATTTTTTACTCAGGCGTTCCGATAAGTCCCACGCGAAGGGATAGTTGCTCCCCTTCTTTTTGATATTCTTAACAATTACCGTAAAATATTTTCCCGGTTTTAACAAATCGAACAGATTAAAATAAATCCGTACAAGCTCATTTAAAAATTGATCATAATCCTCAATGTTCCCGATATCATCCTTTGAATCGGAATAATTTAACAGCAGCCCTTTTGCCTTTCGCTTCGCCTGGTTTTCTGCACCTTTCATATTCAGCATATCCCAATACGGCGGCGAAGTAATTATATAATCAACCGGTTGAAAATCTTTTTTAGATATTTTTACTGCGTCTTTAATTTTAATAGAGAACTTCACATCTTTTTTTTCAAACAGGCTGGTTTTTTCCGTTTCTTTTTTACATCTATCGTTAGCAATCTTTCCGAAGAATTCGCTTAGTTCGGTTCCGAAAGCATTCCTGCCTAATTTTAATGCGGCAACTTGTGTGCTTCCCGTACCGCTCATAGGATCAAACACATTATCTCCTTCATCTGTAAAATGCTCGATAAAAGATTGTATGAGCACTTCGGGATACTTTGCGGGGTGAAGGATCTCATCCTTCTTTCTGGGCGGCGGTTTTACAATTTGCCACGATGCAAATTTACGGTTGAATATTTTTGCTCTTTCCTGTTTCGTATTATAATATGAGAATGGATGTTTCAAACTCATTCCATCAAATTTCGATCTTTCATCTTTCCTGAAATATAAACTGTAAACAATGTCATTCTTTGTTTTGTAATAATTGGGTTTTTGTTTCTCTTGATTGAGATTTTCTTCTCTCAAATCTACCCCTATCTTTTCATCTTTCAGACTCAAATATTGCTGAAGTGTTTTTGCTAATTCCCAGGCACGCGGTATGAACTTTCCTTTATTAAATTCATTTTTAATGAGGATCAGAATAAACTTTCTATGAATTATTTTTGACTGAATTGATGAAATATCATCGAGAAGCTGATGGATTATTTTGTCTGCTTCTCTCTTCTGCCCAGGAATATCCAGCAGATTAAAAATTACAAAATCCAGCTTGTCTGTTTTTTCCAAATTCTTTTTTGTAATGAAGTTACGGTTCATCAACAGTTCATCTTTTGCGAGCTGCTTAATTACTTTATCATCCGCATCAATAAAAATATTTGGTGAGCGATTTGTTTCATCATCAACTTTAGTAAAGAATAAAATGTTTTTAATCAGCAGTTCGGTAATGCTATCGAATTTATACCATGACTTTTGAAACGGAAGCCATTGCTTTGAGGTTAAATTATTAAATCTGTTTTTTACCATAAATATTTACAATTATTCTCCACGAAATATTATTACAGATCGGTACTATTTAAAATAATATGAGAATTCAACAACTATCAAAATTCAGTTAATAGATAGTATCCAATGTTACAAAAAATATCCCGAATTTTTTAACAGTATAACTTTTAATTTAACTTTTTTATTTATGAAATCATTTGTTCCATAGACAGTAGTAGTTTTCAGCTTAGGCATTCCAGGCATTTGTAAGATGTTCCGTTCCCAAAGTATTACTGCTCTATCTATCACAGTTTCAAGTTCACGGATATTACCGTGAAAGGAATACTCGTACAGCTTGCTTATTGCATTCTTAGGAATTTTGTTTATGTTTTTGCCGAGTTTTGCAGAAGATTATTTCACAAAATAATTTTCCGGTATTGGAATGTATGCCTCGAATTAGCTTACTGCTTATCTTTAACTTGCGTAGCCGATTGAATTATATTCATTCAAAAAGATTATTTTAACCACTACTAAATAAGCATATAAAGTAATACCGTTCTTTTTATTTAGCATTCTATTATATTATTTTAAATTACAGATTTGAAAGAACTCATTGGAATTAAATAAACCGGCAGATGAATGGAATTAAGTCGTAACATTTTATTATGGGCATCCAACAACGAATGGATGAAAAAACATATTCCCGAACGAAAGTTTGTTCGGCGTGCGGTTAAACGGTTTATGCCCGGAGAAAATGTAACGGATGCGATTGAAGCAGGCAGAGAATTAATGAAGAACGGGATACCGGCAACTTTCACTTATCTTGGTGAAAATATAAATGAACTGATTGAAGCTGAAAACACAGCTAAGCAGTATGTCGAACTTCTCGAAAGAATATATAAAGAGCAGCTCGATATTGAAGTATCTCTTAAACTAACACAAATCGGATTCGATCTTTCTTTCGATAAAACGCTTGAATATTTTGAACAAGTAACACACACAGCTAAGAAATACGGTAATAATGTTTTTATCGATATTGAGGATAGTCATTACGTTGATAAAACATTAACATTTTATAAAGAAGTAAAAAAGGACTATGATAATGCCGGTTTATGTCTGCAATCATATTTATACCGAACGATGGACGATTTGAAAAATATGATCGATATTAAACCATGGATACGGCTTGTTAAAGGAGCTTACAAAGAACCGGCAGATATTGCATTTCCGGAGAAGAGAAAGGTTGATGAAAATTACTTAATGCTGTCTAAATATTTGTTACGACAGACCAAAAATGAAGGAATTCGGGTGGCATACGGTACACACGATATAAAACTTCAGGAGCAAATTAAATTAGAAGCAGAAAGGATTGGTTTGGAAAAGGAAAATCTCGAATTTCAGATGCTGTACGGAATTAAAGAGCGGGAGCAGATGAAATTGGCTGAAGAAGGATATAATATCAGAACATTAATAAGCTACGGCAAATTCTGGTACCCCTGGTATATGAGAAGACTTGCCGAGCGCCCGGCAAATGTTGGCTTTGTATTAAAAAATTTATTCAGTAATTGATCCTATTTTATAATAATTAAAAGAGTTAAGTAAAAATGTTAAAAGGAATTTATCCAACGTTAACTACTCCATTCAGGAGGAACGAAATATCATCTAAAATGCTAATTGAGAACCTTAATAAGTATAACAAAAAGAAGCTGTCAGGATATGTTATATTAGGTTCCAATGGTGAAAATGTTTTTCTTACAAGGGAAGAAAAGCTCAAGTTGATTTCAACTATACGGGAGCATACAGGCAAAAACAAAACGTTAATTGCAGCAACGGGGTTTGAATCTATAAAAGAAACAGTTAGTATGACTAACAAAGCTGCAAAGTTAGGTGTTGATTATGCTTTAATAATAACACCATCATTTTTTAAATCATCCATTACACGTAAAGTTCTAATAACTTATTACACTGCTGTTGCCGATAAAGTTACAATTCCTGTAATTATTTACAACGTTCCAAAATTTACTAATGTAAATATCGATGCGGAAACGGTGGCGGAATTAGCTGCGCATCCCAATATAGCAGGCATCAAAAACAGCACTGAAAATATTGCACAATTATCAGAAATAATTATTCACACACCTGATAAATTTGCTACTTTAGTTGGAACAGGTTCTGTTTTACTCGACGGTTTAAGTGCCGGTGCTGTTGGCGGGATTATTGCTTTAGCAAACGTTGCACCCGATAATTGTATTAAAATTTATGATCTTTTTAAATCGGGAAAAATAAAGGCAGCAAGAAAAATCCAGCAGCGAATGTTGAGTGTAAATAAAGCAATAACATTTCGTTATGGAATAGCCGGGCTGAAAACTGCAATGGGAATTTTAGGTTATTACGGCGGCACACCCAGAAAACCTCTTCAACCGCTTACTGCCAATAATGTAAAAAACATTCAGAATATTTTAATAAAGGCAGAATTATTATCTTAAAATTTTGGAGAGATTGAATGAGAAATTCTTTTATTCCACCCGAAAGAATTTTGATGGGACCAGGTCCTTCAAATGTACATCCGCGGGTTTTAGAAGCGATGGCACGTTCTACTATCGGTCACCTCGATCCTAAATTTATAGAACTAATGGATGATATAAAATCATTGCTCAAGTATGTCTTTCGAACTGAAAATGAAGTTACTTTCGCCGTGTCCGGTCCCGGCTCTGTCGGAATGGAAACTTGCTTAGTAAATTTAGTAGAACCCGGCTCAAAAGTAGTGGTTTGCATAAACGGTGTATTCGGCGAAAGAATGAAAAGCATTGTTGAACGCTGCGGCGCTGCTCCAATTGCTGTTGAAGATGAATGGGGAAAAGCAATCGATATTCAAAAATTTGAAAATGCCCTCGATGCAAATCCCGATGTGAAAGTTACAGCTTTTGTTCATGCTGAAACATCTACAGGGGCAAAAAGCGATATTAAAACACTCGCTGAAATTGCTCACAAATACGACTGCCTTACAATCGCCGATACTGTAACTTCACTCGGCGGAATTCCATTATTGATAGATGAATGGAATATAGACGCATCCTATTCCGGGACACAAAAATGTTTATCGTGCCCTCCTGGTCTATCCCCTGTTACATTTAATGATAGAACCGTTGAATTTATTAAAAACAGAAAGACACAGGTTCAAAGCTGGTTTATGGATTTGAATTTAGTGTTGGGTTACTGGGGAAGCGGCGCTAAAAGAACTTATCATCATACGGCGCCCGTCAATGCTCTTTACGGTTTACACGAAGCTCTGTTGTTAGTTAAAGAAGAAGGAATTGAAAACGCATGGGATAGACACAAAAGGAACGGTAAGCTTCTTGTAAAAGAACTTGAATCGATCGGCTTGCCTCCTATGGTTAAAGAAGATGAACGCTTGCCGGAACTTACTTCTATTTCTGTTCCTGCCGGTATTAACGAAGCTGAAGTCAGAGCAAAACTGTTGAATGAATATAACATAGAAATTGGCGCCGGGCTGGGCACATTAGCCGGAAAGGTATGGAGAATCGGGTTGATGGGTTATACAAGCAAAGAAGAAAATATTACTACACTTGTTAATGCTCTAAAAAATATTCTGAACAATTAATGATATTATACAGTGCTAACTAATATAAATATGGGAATAAATATTTATTTTAATTAATGAAAAATTTTATGAGTCATTTATTGCTGCATTAGAACTCATCCCAACTCTTCTGTTATCAAGTGGAAGATACCGCTTGCGGTGAGAAGAACTAAGTAATAGTAAGTTCTTTCTATGAACAATTTGTCCCAACAAAATCAATAAAGAGAGAATTTCCTTTATTTTGGACAGATGTGATATTGTAAGTGAAATCAGGTTACTCAGTTACATTAAAACGCTTGGTAGTACGAAGCGAATCATCCAAATAATTCCTGGTATTCCACTCATCCTTTGTTGCAAGCCAAAGTCTAAGCCGGTAACTGCCTTCCACGTTTCCAAGTTGGTTTAAGTAAATAGGCAGATTTAATGTTTTTATCAGGATGCTACTTTGTTTTATTTCTGTTGGCTCTCCAATCCCTTCACATTCAAGAATGTAAGGAACTACCCATGAATTTCCTATCTTCTTTTCAATATCGAAACCGGGCTGAAGACCACAGTTATACAAAATCAAATCCTTATTTGAACTGTTCTCTATTGTAAGAGTAATTATTTCATCTTTCTGATAGCTTGATTTATTTAAACTAATAATCAGTGACTCAGTACTCAAATCAGGATTATCTAATTCAAACGTACAGGAAGATAAAAATAATAAAACTATCAGATAAAAATTAATTCTTTTCATTTATGAGTGCCGTTGAATAGTTTAAGCAATAATATGTTTGTTTATCTAACGAATTAATACATATCATTAGGTATAAAATATAACATTAGACAAATAAGATGCCAATGCAATATTTTATCTTTAATCAAGAAGAAATTATTTCAGTGTAACATTATGGTACTTATCGGGCATTAAATGACTGTCTCAATTTGTAAAGTAAATACCGTTATGCTGATAACTCATTACTTCAATAATTCCATTGTTTTTACCATAATACTCATCCATTGATTGGTTCAGATATGATTACTAAAATGCCTGGAGTAATATCGACCTATACCTTCATTAAAAATAAATGCACATCCCAAAAATATAATAGCTCAACACCGATAATTAATTATAAAACAATAAAAGAAAACAGAAGTGAAAAAGTTATTTCATATCATCCCTAACGGGGTTCTTAAAGCATCTTTGATTTTGGCTTAAACAAACTACGCCTGTGATGTTACTAATTTAATGATAAAAGGCATTTGCCTTTTTAAAAGTCTCAAGTTGACCGCCTCAAATCTTTAACTGTTAAAACAGTTACTAATTAGGGTTTCCGTTTTATTAATACCAGGATTAATCCCGGTGTTAATGAAATAAACACTTACCGTTTTAACGGTTTACCAAAACAACCGGTCAACATGAGTAATATTAATGAAATTTTGTAGTATCTCCAGTAAAAATAATCTTGCCATCTATAATTATTTGTGTTAGTTTTAAACTATCTTTTCTGTATCACAATCCTGTCCGGTCAATTTCTTTTTGTACGCTATATATTGTAAAGAATTTTTTGATATAAATGTTCCTGGGGAAAATAGAATAAAATTATTTTATTAACATTTTTTGGAGGGAACTATGACTAAATCAAAAAAAATTCTTTTGTGGGTCTTTTCATTTTTTATTGTTACTGCACTTTCGTTTATAAGCTGCCAGCAGCAGGAAGAAAGAACTTATACCGATGCTGAGTTGCAAACAATGATGGATAATCTCAACCAGATATGGACAGGCGGTGACACAGCAGTTATTGACACAATGTATGCCAAGGATGCTGTTAGACATAATGCAGATATCAACAATCAAAAAGGTCCCGGAGAAATAGCCGAATTTGTTAAATGGGTATATGTCGCCTATCCGGATTTTAAAGTGATCTTCAGTAAACCTATGAAATTAAAAGACAGGGTTATCTTTGAGTGGACTGCAATGGGCACAAACACCGGACCTTTGAATGAAAATATGCCAGCTACCGGAAAAAGTGTGCAATTTAATGGTATCTCGGTAGTAAAGATAGAAAATGGAAAGTGCACCGAAGAATGGGTTTACTATAATCAACTGCCGGTTTATACCCAGATGGGTTTCAAATTAGTTCCGGCTGAAACCGAAGAAGACGGTTAGAATTTCTTTCGTATAACTCAATTAATATATGAACTTCTTCTATCGGTCTGTTCCAAAAGTATGAATTGCCGAAATGTTTTTGCACGGACTTTGCATACCGGCAGGCAGGAGTGGAGATCTTATTTATTTTCGAATATTTTAAATCCACGCCTGCCTGTCCGGTAAGCAAGTTTTCATGGGAAGTACAAGAAATATCACTTTCGGAACAACCCTAAGTATCTTTTTTATTCCCCTTTCCATAATTCTCAATAAACGGTGTTAGAAGATCAATCGGTACCGGAAAGATTGTAGTTGAGTTTTTCTCCGATGCAACTTCAGTTAACGTTTGTAAAAATCTCAACTGCAAAGCGATAGGGTTTTTACCGATTATTGCGGCAGCTTCACTGAGTTTCTGGCTTGCCTGAAATTCACCTTCGGCATGAATTATCTTCGCACGTCTTTCTCTTTCGGATTCCGCCTGCTTTGCCATAGAGCGCTGCATTTCCGGGGGAAGATCAACGTGTTTTACTTCAACGTTCGAAACCTTTATTCCCCATGGCTCCGTTTGATGATCGATAATTTTTTGCAGTTCCTGATTTATTTTATCACGCTCGGCTAAAAGTTCATCCAATTGCGATTGACCTAATACACTCCGTAAAGTCGTTTGAGATAGCTGCGAAGTAGCATCGAGATATCTTTCTACCTCTACAATTGCTTTTTCTGCATGTACAACTCTAAAGTAAACTACTGCGTTCACTTTGAGCGAAACGTTATCTTTTGTTATTACATCCTGCGGGGGAACATCCATTACAACTGTTCTTAAACTTACTCTTACCATCCTATCGACAATAGGAATAAGCAGCATCATTCCCGGTCCTTTTGCTCCTATTAATCTTCCCAATCTGAATACTACTCCCCTTTCGTACTCCCGCAATATTCTTATTGCGCTTGCAAGCACAATTACTATAAAGATAATAATTACACTTCCGTATGTAGATAACCCGGGCATTTTACTCTCCTTTTTTAACTTTTAATTCAAGATTACTAACATCAGTTACAATAACTTTTTCACCCTTTTTGATTGTACCTGCAACGCTTTGAGCATTCCAGTACTCTCCGTGGATTGATATTTTACCGTATGGATCCAATTTACTTACCGCAACTCCAACTTCGTTTATTAACCCTTCTATTCCCGTAGTAACCTTTCTACGCTGGGCTTTAATTCCAAGTGTAATTACAAACAGGAAAAAAGCTGCGGTTAATAAGACAATAAATATTATTAATCCCATATCTATATGCACCGCCTCCCAAACTGAGTTTGTGTTGATTAACATTATCGAACCTAAAAACAGGGAGATTACACCGCCGATCGTTAATACACCATGGCTAACAATTTTTATTTCAAGTATGAATAAAATAATACTTAATATGATAAGTGCTAACCCGGCGTAATTAACAGGCAGCGTGTTCATCGAATAAAAAGCAAGAATTAAAGAGATACCACCGATAACACCCGGAAATATCGCACCCGGGCTGTACAATTCAAAGAACAAACCATAAATACCAATCATCATTAATATATATGCAATGTTCGGATCGCTGAGTATGCTGAGTATTTCCTGCGAAAACGACATATTTAAAATCACTACTTTTGTATTTTTAGTATGCAGAATTTTTTTACCATTGCTCGTCTCAACTTCTCTTCCGTCAATCTGCTCAAGCAAGTCATTTACATCTGTTGCAATAATATCTATTACATTCAGCTTTAGAGCTTCGGTTTCAGTAATAGACAAACTTTTTCTTACAGCATCTTCCGCCCACTTTACGTTTCTGTGTCTTTTTTCGCTTATTGTTCTTATAAAAGCGGCTGCATCGTTAGTTGCTTTTTCCATCATTATTGTATCCTGCGTGCCTTGCAGTGTAACAGGGTGTGCCGCACCAATATTTGTTCCCGGAGCCATTGCTGCAATGTTCGCCGCGAGTGTAATGAACACCCCTGCCGATGCTGCCCTCGAACCGGAGGGTGCAACGTAAACAACTACGGGAATTTCGAATTGTAATATATCGGTAACTATATCGCGTGTAGAATTAAGTAGCCCGCCTGGAGTGTTCAATTTTATGATAATGCATTCGGCATTTTCTTTCCGGGCTTTTTCCAATCCGGTGTGGATATAATCGGCACAGGCAGGGTGAATTGCGCAATCGGCATTCAAGACGATTACCTTTTTTACCTGTGCAAATATGCTAATTGAAGCTATCAGCAAAAAGGGAATTATGTAATGCAGCGTTCGCATAAGAATCCCTTATATTAAAAACTAAAACTAATGTAGTTAATTTTTTTTCGTTAATCAATGAATTTTAGATTTGTTTTTACTTTTAAATTTTTTAACGGATTACTTATTTATATTTGTGTAGCAAAAGAAAACCTTTTTATAATAATACCTTCTCAATTTTTTCCAACCGACATTATTTGAGTTAAATAATATTGACGGAGTATTGACTATATACAATAGAAAGGATAATTTTCAAATTAATTATTTTTAGAATTCATTCACTAACATAGGAGGGATTATGCTCCATCTGAATCATCTTGATTATTACAGACTTCCCTGGAATCTTACAGATAACTCCATTTCTTGGTTAGAACCAACTGCAAAATGTAACCTGTTCTGTGAAGGATGTTACAGATTTAACGAGAAAGACGGTCATAAATCTATGGAACAGGTAAGAGAAGAATTAGATGTCTTTGAAAAATTCAGAAAATCAGACGGTGTGTCTATTGCCGGCGGCGATCCTTTAACTCATCCCGATGTAATTGAAATTGTTAAAGAAGTAAAAAAACGGGGGATGAAGCCCATCATAAACACTAATGGTTTGGCACTTACTAAAGAACTCTTAAAAGAGCTAAAGGATGCCGGTGTGTTCGGATTTACCTTTCACATTGATAGTAAGCAAGGGAGACCTCACTGGAAAGATAAAAATGAAATTGAATTGAATGAATTAAGACAGCAATATGCAGAAATGGTTGCCGAAGCCGGAAATATATCCTGTGCTTTTAACTCGACCGTATATGAAGATACGATGAAGTACATTCCCGGAATGGTTAAATGGGCACACGAACATATCGACATTGTACACGTTATTGTTTTTATTCTTTACCGTGCTGTTAATAACCAGGAATTTGAATATTTCATCGGTCCGAAAAAAATAGATATGGGTAATTTAGTTTATAACGAAGATCCTGTTACACGTGCAGACATTAAAGCGAATGAGATTGTTGAGCTGATTAGAAATGATGACCCGGACTTCGATCCCTGCGCTTATCTTAACGGTTCACAGAAACCCGATTCATTCAAATGGCTGCTGACCGGAAGATTAGGAACCAGGGAAAAAATATACGGTTATATGGGCAAGAAAGGAATTGAAGCTATTCAGATGTTCAATCATCTGTTCTTCAACAGATATCTTGCATATGCAAAACCTTCCGATACAAGAAAAGGCAAATTAATGTTATTGATCGGTGCATTCGATAAAAAGTTAAGAATAACATTCTTCAAATTTTATAAAAATCCGCTCAACATTTTCAAACGGTTATATTACCAATCTATTATGATAATCCAGCCGGTCGATTTCTTACAGGACGGCAGACAAAATATGTGTGACGGCTGCCCCGATATCACTGTTTGGAACGGACAGCTTGTTTGGTCTTGCAGGATGGAAGAGCAGTTGAAATATGGACAAAACGTCGAAGCTGTTCCGAAAGGTTTTATGGAAAGTAACTGATTCCTTAAGCCGGCTGTGTGCCGGCTTTTCTTTTTTTAAACATGCTGCCGCTGTAATAATCTCTTCATTTTAGCTTTATAAGAATAAACTTTACTGATATTAACTTTGGCTTCTTCTAAAACCTGCATTGTAATATCCTGTTGAAAATAATGAAAATAGTGTCTCGAAATGATATACAAAAAAAATAGTTATTTTTTTAAATACTACGATTATGTTAAATAATCAAAGGATATCGATCTGGCATTTTAGTTGGCTAAGATAATTATATTATTTTTTATGATAGTAACTAAACATATTCTTTAAGTAAAAATACTCGGAAGGAAATCATGATTGGCGGCTTATTTATAATGAGCTTTGTTACAATAACTATTTTTTGGTTAATAAGTATTAAAGAATCCTAATAAATTCAAGTGTATCCACCAAAGGGAATAGACTTATAACCATAAAAGCACTTTTCGGTTAATTACCCCCTGCATGATAAACCGGATTTAGAATTAAAATTTTAATTTGTCCCTTACATCTTAATTGACAGTTAGCAGAACATCGTGAACATGTAATTTGCACAATATCGATTACAGATTAGTGATAATGGATTAGCAAACATCGTTAACATTTTCTAGTTAGAAGATTTTTATTTTAGAGATATACACTATTTTAATTGGTTTTCGGATTTAACAATAAACTCATCTCTTTTTAAAAGATGATAAATGTGAGTTGATAATAAAACCAAAATCCGAAAACCAATTTGTAAAAAGTATAATTCAGAGAAAAGATGCGTATAATTAATCTTAATTTGATATCCACCAAATTCTCAGATGTTTAATTTTATTCGCACATTAGCAGCATATTCTAGCCACGAATTACCTTACCACTTTACATTACTCAGTAAAACTTTTTATTATTAAATTTATCGCATCAAATATTTGTGTATATGGCAAACGAAAGAAAACAACAGATAATACGTACGGCAGCCAAACGGTTTGCAAGGCATGGACTTGGCAAAACTACTCTCGACGAGATTGCACGCGATATACGTATCGGTAAAGCAACCATCTACCACTATTTCACATCGAAGGATGAATTGTTTTTTGAAACACTCAAATGGGAATCCGATCAGTTCATCGATGATATTAAAGCAATCTTTAACAATGAAGATTTGGCAGTCGGTGCACGTCTTCTCGAATATATAAGCTTCAAAGAAAATGTGGATCAAAAATATAAGCTGCTCTACGATTTATTTCTTCAGCTCCTAAACGAAGATTCATTCGAAACGGAAAAGCTGATATTAAAAAATTTGATGAACAGAGAAGAAGAAATAATTAAATTGGTTCTCAGTTCAATTTACAGCGGCAGGATTGAAATTATGGATGAATCTCTTCCAAACTTTGTTGTGGTTACAAGCTGGGGATCTTTCTTTGCAAATAAACTCAATAACATTATCAACGAAGAAAGATTATTAAAAGTAAAAGAGCTTATGTTCAAAAGTTTAGAGAATTTGTTGAGTTGATTGTTTAAAAAAAAGAAATATTTGTCCGAAATTATTTTAAGGAAAACAACGATAAATTTCACGACGCTACAGAACTCTTTCGCAAATTACTTTATCTTTTTTTATTTGCAAACCTTATCGGTAATTCCCAAACCGAACCTTGTAGCGTAATGCTTCAGATGGAAAAGGAATTACGCAATCAGAATAAAAACAATGAATGAATCTCTCCCGAATTTTATTGTGGTTACAAGCCGGGGATTTTTCATTGCAGATAAACTTAAAAACATTATCAACAAAGAAAGATTATTAAAAGTAAAAGAACTTATGTTCAAAAGTTTTGAAAAATTTTCAAACTGAAGATTTCGCCGTTCAATATTTTTAAAAGACGATAAAGGTGAGTTTATTATAAAACCAAAATCCGAAAACCAATTTGTAAAAGGTATATAAAACTGCTGAGTAAAGCTTACTCTATTCCCTAATCATTGAAATAAACCATCCCCTTATTTATAAACCATTCATTTCAAAAGATAATATTCAGTTAACATTCTCGTAATAATGAGTTAATATTTCTATTCTATGTTTGAATCAGCAAAAGAGAAATTTAAATAATATAATAAATATGGAGTAAGCTATATTACAAACATTTACTAAACAAGCAATCGTGCAACTGAAAAGCAAAAGGAAGAACTTAATAAACTTATCAATTTTTATCTCACTTTCTTTATTCATTCTTTCCGGGAATCTCTATTCACAACAGAACGGAATATTATCCGGGAAAATAGTTGATTCGGAAACAGGTGAAGGGCTTATCGGGGCTAACATACTTATTAAAGGAACAACCATTGGAACCGCAAGTGATATTGGAGGAAACTATTTAATAAGAAATATCTCACCGGGTACTTATACGTTAATTACTTCAATGATAGGATATTCCAAACTGACTATTACCGATTTAGAGTTAAAACCCGGATCAACAATAAAACTTGATATAAAATTGGTACCGGTAGCGTACGAAACCGACGAGGTTGTAATTACCGCAAGAATGATATTGGATAACGAGTCTGCATTATTAAAGAACAGGCAAAAGTCGATTCAGGTTAGTGATGCTATCAGCTCAGAACAAATTTTAAGAACAGGTTCGGATAATGCGGGTGATGCTATGAAAAAAGTAGTCGGAATATCCGTAGTTGACGGTAAATACATATACGTAAGAGGACTTGGAGAAAGATACAGCAGCACACAGCTTAACGGAACTGAATTGCCAAGCTCAGACCCTAACAGGAAATCTTTTCAGTTGGATCTTATTCCTACCAGCTTACTGGATAATATTGTAACGATCAAAACCTTTACACCCGATAAACCGGGAAATTTCAGCGGCGGTATTGTAGATATCAGCACAAAATCTTTCCCCGATAAGTTTACATTCAGACTATCTGGCGGAACATCCTACAATTCACAAGCAAGCTATAATAATAACTTTCTTACTTACAACGGCGGAAGTACAGATTGGTTAGGAATCGATGATGGAACAAGAAGCATTCCGGGTGCATTTACAAATCCCGATATAAAAATTCCGAGTATTCCGGCGGCAAGATTTAATGACGAAAAAGCAGCACTGTTAAATGATGTTTCAAAATCATTTAATTCGGTAATGGGTAACACGCGTTCTGCCGCACCCGTTAATTCTAGTTTTGCAATTTCAATTGGTGATAACATTCCAACCGGTCAGGTAGCTTCGTTTGGTTATTTGGGAAGTTTCACATACAAAAGAGATTTTAGCTTCTACCAAGATGGCGAAGTCGGTAGATATACACTTACAGATGTTAACTCCCAGGTGTTAAATCCTCAATTATTATTACAGGATAGTAAAGGAGTTTCAGAAACGAATTGGGGAGGACTATTCACTTTTGCATATAAGTTCAATCCGGAACAGGAAATAGACGGAGATGTTTTTTATTCAAAAAGCGGTATTTCCACATCTAGGTTTATGAACGGTAAATGGCCTCAGGAATTAGGCAACGGTACCGGAAGCCCCGATTATTTTAACCGGGTTTTACATTGGGTCGAACGTAACGTTTCATCTTACCAGTTAAGAGGCAGGCATTTACTCTCCGGTTTGTTTCGTACAATGGCTGATTGGTCGGTATCCTTATCAAAAACCGAGCAGGATGAACCGGATTTTCGTCTTGTTACAACTTATGTAAAATATAGACCCCAGGATACCACTTACACCATCCGGGGTTCTAATTTTGATGATCCTTCGAGATATTTTAGAAACTTAGTCGATAACAGAAATACTTTTAATCTGAACTTCTCTGTTCCTTTTGCACAATGGAACGGCTATAATTCCAAAATAAAATTTGGTGGAATGTATCAAACAGCAGACAGGAATTTCACCGAAAGAATATTCTCCTATCTTCCTGATAATAAAATATTCAACCAGGTTAACGGCGATCTTTCTGCCCTCTTCTCCGATGCTAATAATGGAATAATCGATATTACGCATTTAAGTAACGGTAAAACCAAGTACACATTTGGAAATACAATTTATGACAGATCATTTGCAAAAAATAATTATACCGGCAATGAAAACATCGTTGCAGGTTACGGTATGATTGAACTGCCGCTTTTCCGTAATTTAAGGTTTATTGGAGGCGTTAGATATGAAGTTACCGATATAAATGTTGTAAGCCAGGACCTTTCCATTCCTGCCGGAAAAATAAACGAAAATGATTTATTACCCTCATTTAACTTAATCTATTCACTGAACGAAAATATGAATCTCCGGTTTGCTGCAACACAAACGCTGGCTAGACCAACATTCAGAGAAATTGCACCCTACTCAAGCAAAGAATTTGTAAACGATATTGAGATGCAGGGAAATCCTAATCTTCAAAGAACTTTAATTGAAAATTACGATTTACGCTGGGAATGGTTTCTAAGACCCGGGGAAATACTTGCCGTAAGCGGTTTTTATAAAAATTTGAAAAATCCGATTGAAATAGCATTTGCCGAAGGTTCTAACAGATCAAACCCCATAGTTAATCCAACAAATGTAAACCGCGCTACTTTATTAGGCGCCGAATTAGAAATGAGACTCGGATTAGACCACCTGGTAAGTTTTCTGAGGAATTTCAGTTTAGGTTTTAATCTATCTGTCGTTCATTCTAATGTTGATATTGCACAGAGTGAACTGGCTCAGAGAAAAGGGATCGATTCCACCTTAAGCAGTAAGAGAAATCTCCAGGGACAATCACCTTATACAATCAATATAGACTTATCCTACTCCAATGCCGGCTGGGGAACAGTTGCCGGATTTTACTTCAACACTTTCGGCGAGAGACTATCAAAAGTCTCTGCTAATATAACACCCGATGTTTTCGAACAGCCGGCAGCATTAATAAACTTTACTTTAAGTCAGAAAATCATTGAATCTTTTTATATGAACCTCGGGGTAAAGAATATTCTTAATTCTGAATTTAAAGAAGTGTACAGGTATAAAGGTACCGATTACACATATCAATCTTTTCAAACGGGAAGAAAATATTCGATAGGAATTAGCTACAAGCTATGATAATTAATCAAATAACTCAATAATCTAACAACAGGAGGGATAAATCCCATGAAACATTTCTTTTTACTATTTGCAATACTTCTGTTCATCGGTATGGCAAATGCACAGGTAAATGTAACGAACAATATATCTACCGATCAAACCTGGACGTCCAACAATGTTTACTTACTAGACGGTCTGATCTTTGTCGATTCTGCCGCAACTTTAACCATTCAGAAAGGAACGGTAATTAAAGGAAAAGAGCTATCGAACATAACAACCGGTGACGGCGCAAGTGCTTTGATTGTAAGAAGGGGTGGGAAAATTATGGCAAACGGCACAGCCGATGAGCCGATTATTTTTACAAGCGAACTTGACGATATAAACATTCCTAATGATTTAACAAAAGAAGACCGCGGATTGTGGGGCGGTATTATTTTATTAGGACGTGCAACAACAAATCAACCTACTACAGAAAACCAGATAGAAGGTATTCCTAATACTGAAAACGCCAGATTTGGTGGAACCGATGATAATGATAATTCGGGTGTTATGCGTTACGTTTCAATCAGGCACGGCGGATTTTCAATCAGCGGTGTTCCTGGTGATGAAATAAATGGTTTAACTCTCGGTGCTGTAGGAAGTCAGACTGTAATCGAACATATTGAAGTTTATTCAAACTTCGATGATGGTTACGAATGGTTTGGCGGAACTGTAAGAACAAAATGGCTTGTTTCAGCATTTTGTGCCGATGACGGATTTGACTGGGATATGGGTTTCAGGGGTAAAGGACAGTTCTGGTTCTCAGTTCAGGGCACAGACGAAGCCGGAAGAGGCGGCGAACATGATGGCGGTGATGATTGCGAAACCTGCCAGCCGTACACTCTTACCGAAGTTTCAAATGCTACTTATATTGGTTCCGGACAATACACTTCCCCATTGCCAGGCGGAGATGGTAACGATCTTGCAATTATTTTCCGCGATAATTCGGGTGGATTTTATTACAACAGTATTTTCACCGATTTTAGTCAATCGGGTATTAATATTGAAGACCTCGCTTCCGGCGAAGACAGCCGTTCAAGATTAGAAAACGGAGACCTTAAATTAGAAAATAATTTCTGGTGGGGTTTTGGTGATGGAAATGTTTTAGATAGTATTGCTAAACAGGATTTCGTTGCCAGTTATCTTGATGGAACCGGAAATAATTTTATTCAGAATCCGCAAATTAATAATATCAGCAGAGATGAAACATCATCGTTGGATCCAAGACCAAACCCGACCGGACCGGCAGCAAACGGTGCTAATGTACCATCCGATCCGTTCTTTACACAGGTAAATTATTATGGCGCTTTTGATCCTAACGCCGGTTTATGGACACAGGGATGGACTGCCTTATCGCAGGAAGGAATTACAGATGTTAACGAAACTAAATTTATTGGTGCACCTGAAACCTTCAAGTTAAGCCAAAATTATCCTAACCCTTTTAACCCTTCTACAAAAATTGCCTTTTCAGTTCAGAAGGATTCTAAGGTAAAGCTGACTGTAACTAATATTTTAGGACAGGTTGTTGCAGTTTTAATCAACGGGCAAAGACCAGGCGGCAAATATGAAGTAAATTTTGATGCTCAGAATCTACCGAGCGGAATTTATATATATACACTTGAAGCCGGTTCGATGGTTATTTCTAAAAAGATGACTTTGCTTAAATAAAATTCAAATTAAAAATTCTTCTCTCTCCCCTGATAAAGGACGTCTGTTTAGGTGGCGTCCTTTTTATTTTTTATTTAAATTATTTCGTAAATTAGCTGCAAATGTTTAATCTAACTACAATTGTATTTGCATTTATAATATTCTGTTCGCTTACCTCTTTTGGTCAGGAGAATGATTATACAGAAAAGATCATCGAGTCTATCTCTGCACAAAAAATAAAACACAATATGGAATTTTTAGCCAGCGATTTGTTCGAGGGCAGAGCACCGGGCACGGTCGGGGGTAATCTTGCTGCTAAATATATCGCTGTAGAATTCTCGAGCATCGGGTTAAAACCCACCGGGCACGACAACACTTTCTATCAATATGTGCCTATGCACAGCAGCTATCCTCTTGCGTCATCTGAATTGAAATTGTATTTAGACAGCACCGAAATGAACTTGCATCTGAACCAGGATTATTTAATGTATAAAACCGGGCAGCAAACATTTACCCCCGTTCCGTTAGCTTTGGTTTTTGTGGGCTATGGTATTATTGCTCCCGAATTCGACTATAATGATTATCAGTCGGTCGATGTCGAGAGTAAAATTGTTGTATTCCTTGACGGCGAACCATACTCTGCTCAACCGGATTATTTTGACGGCGGAGAAGCGACAATCTATAGCTACTCATCTTCAAAACAAAGGATAGCTGTATCGAGAGGAGCAGCCGGCAGCATACTAATTCCTACAGACAAGAATTTGAATTGGAACGACTTAAAAAAAGAATTTGGGTTCGAAGATGTTTCTCTTGCTTATTCGGTATCGAGTAATTTGAGTATTCTAATAAATCCGGAATTAGCAGATACTCTTTTCAACCCGGCTGATTATTCTTTCGAAGACGTGTTGATAATGAAGAGGAAGGGCAACATGAAAAGTTTTCCCTTAAAGACAAAAATTTCCTTTGAAGGAAGATTTGAGCAAAGGGATTTTGTTTCACCTAATGTTATCGGAATAATTGAAGGCAGTGATCCCGAATTAAAAGATTCATACGTAATAATATCCGCACATTACGATCACCTTGGTATAGGTCCGCCGGTTGAAGGTGATTCGATTTATAACGGTGCTTTAGATAATGCAATTGGTGTTTCGGCTCTTATTGAATTAGCCAGAACATTTTCAAGCTTAGATCGAAAGCCGGGAAGATCACTATTGTTTATTGCTTTAACGGGTGAAGAAAAAGGGCTGCTCGGTTCATCTTACTATACCGATCATCCGGTTGTGCCTTTGTATAAGACAGTTGCTAACCTGAATATTGACGGTATCGCAATGTTCGAAGATTTTAGCAGTGTAGTAGGAATTGGATCCGGGTATTCTACTTTGGGTACGTTCCTGAATGAGTCCGCTTCAAAGTTTGATATAGATGTTCAAGACATTCCGCCGCAATTTAAGTCAAACGAAGAATTCAACAGGTCTGATCAAATGGCTTTTGCACTGGCTGGAATTCCATCCATATTAATTTTAGAGGGATTGAATAACAAATACAAAAAGAAGGAAGAAGTGCTTGAAACATTTATTAATTACCTGGTTAATATATATCATACGCCATTCGATGATCTGAATCAGAAAATAAATTATGATGCAGCGGTTCGTCATGTAAAATTGTTATTCGATTTTATTTACCGTGTCGCAAATTCAAAAGAAGCGCCCGAGTGGAAAAAAGATGCACCTTTTGTAAATGCACGGCTTAGATCAATTGCTGAGCGAAAATAATTTATGAAACATCTTATTTACGTTTTTTTCACCATAATTTTACTTACTGCTTGCATCTATAAACCAACCGAATTAGCAGTGATTAGAATTAAGGGTTCCGATACAATGCTGGAACTAACTGAAAATCTCGCAGAAAAATATATGAGAGAAAATCCCGGTACATCCATATATGTCGGTGGTGGTGGAACAGCAAAAGGAATACGGGATTTATTAAATGGAGAAACAGATATTTGCACCGCTTCAAGGAATATTGAACCTAATGAAGCAAAACTATTAGCCGAGTATTACGGGTCACTCGGCATGTTTTTTTTAATTGCAAAGGATGCATTGAGTATCTACCTGAATCCGGAAAATCCTGTAAAGGATATAACGGTTCGACAACTAAAAGATATTTTTGAATGCAAAATAACTAACTGGAAAGATTTTGGAGGAAAAAACGAACCAATTATTCCCGTAATTCGTAATACAAACTCCGGGACATATTTATATTTTAAGGAACATATTTTAGGCGGAGATGAATATTGTGACGATGCTGTTGTTAAACCTACTACACGAAGCATTATCGAATATGTTGCTGCCAACGAGAATGCTATAGGTTACGGGGGAATGGGATATAAAGGCGCTGTGATAGACGCTAAAGTTAACGGCATAGCACCTACCGCAGAGAATGCACGCAACGATTCTTACCCGATTACACGCTACCTTCATTTTTTTACTACTAAAACCCCGAAAGGGGCAGTTAAAAACTTTATCGATTGGGTGCTCTCGCCAGAAGGTCAAATGGTTGTTAAGCAATCCGGGTTTATTCCTCTTTGGGAAATAAAATTCTAATAAAAAATTATACTGTCTTAATTTGATGATTGGTATTTCATATAATTATAATTTATTGTTTTGGTCATACGGAACTCGCATTATAATCATTGGTTTGTGTGTAAATTGATTTTTCATGCTCGTTTCATCTTATAATTAGCGGGCAGTTTGAAACTGTAGTAATTGCAACGTGTAAAGCATCATTTGAATATTTTTTTGAAACAATTATAACTTTTAAGCCGTAACATTTCCAATTTAACGTAATGTGTATTTTCAAACGCTCCGATAAATCGTTGGTTTTTATTATAGTTTCAGCCAAAGACCATTTATCGTTAATTTTCACTTTCCTGATTTCCTTAAGAAAGAGCAAAAAATCTATTGGAGAATATTTATTGTTTAATTTATTCTTTACCAACAACTGATATATTCTGTAATACCGATGTAAGGCAATATAATTGATAAATATCCACGCTTCTAAAGTTTGTTCATCCTGCATATAGCTTTTATCTGCATTGGTAATGTTTTTTAAAGCATATATCATCGTCTCAACTTGTTTTCTGCTTTTATAATTTTGATAGTTCCCTTCCGGTGTTTAGCCGGTATTATGAATAAAGGATATTGTTCCAAAAGTGTTCTATTTGTCATAAAAAAAAGTATCACTATACCTCAACAAAGGTTTCATAGATCTCGAAATTGCAATATTTTAAAAACGCAGGGCAGTTTACACCGCATAAAATATTGCACGAAGTTAAAAAGTTGATAATTGTGCAAATTGAAAGAGATAATCAAGTAATATTGTTATCAAGATAGATTACTTATAGTCTTTTTGAACATTTTGAATATTATATGCTCATACCAAATAAATTATCA
>BDSV01000146.1 GCA_002898075.1 bacterium BMS3Abin03 | reverse complement strand
ATATTCTTTCAAAACCAGTAGGTGGTAAATTTTGCAAAACATTCAGGAGTTTTTCTGTGTGCTCTTCTTCTGATATAACAGAATCATCAAAATTTTCATCTTTGTTATCTGGTTTTACTTTATCAGATTTTTCTATATTTTTTTTGGCAAATGTTGCTTGAACGTCTTTAAAGATTTTATATGATTCATCGTGCGATAAACTCTTATCAAATCCTTTCTCGGTCAAGCTCCATACTCCTCTTTTAGATGAGTCATCTAGTAGACCGGATTTAACCAAATATATTCTTGCCCAAGCAATTTGATTTTTTATACGTGATGCTCCGCTTTTTAGTTTTTCCTCTAATACATCATCTGGAATGTTCATTCTTTCAATTACTAAATCTTTTACCTCTGCTGAATTTCCAGATCCGCCAAGTTCTTTTAAAACCTCTAATATTGGGTTGAAAAATCTAAGAAATTGTGGGCCTTTTTCACTTCTCATTTTGTTATCAATTTATCTTATTAAAATTAACAATATATCTCTAAATCTAATTGGTTTCAAGCAAAAATTATTACTTTACGTCTGTATAACTCCCGTACTAAACTTCGGTATATCAGGATTGTTATTTGCAGCTTCGATTGCCATAGAAACATATTTGCGCGTTTCGGCGGGATCGATTATTTCATCGACCCACAATCTTGCTGCGGCGTAAACCGGATTGTTCTTTTCATCGTAAGCGGCAGTTATTTCATCGAGAAGTTTTTTCTTTTCTTCTTCACTGAATTTCTTCCCGCTTTTCTCTGCCTGCTTTAATTTTATATCGAGTAGAACACTGTTTGCCTGCGAGCCGCCCATTACTGCGATCTTTGCATTCGGGTAAGCAAAAATAAATCTTGGGTCGTATGCCTTGCCGCACATTGCATAGTTGCCTGCACCAAAGCTGTTTCCGATAATGATCGTAATCTTTGGAACAACTGAATTTGCTACGGCATTAACCATCTTTGCGCCGTCTTTAATTATTCCGCCGTGTTCGGCTTTACTTCCCACCATAAAACCTGTTACGTCCTGTAAAAACAGCAACGGAATTTTTTTCTGGTTGCAATTCATTATAAAACGCGCTGCTTTATCTGCACTATCCGAATAAATTACACCGCCTACCTGCATCTCGCCTTTTTCGGTTTTTACAACACTTCTCTGGTTTGCAACTATACCCACAGACCATCCGTCAATTCGTGTATAAGCAGTTATAATTGTTTTTCCGTAACCTGCTTTGTATTCATCAATTTTGGATTCATCGACTATTCTTGCAATCACTTCATACGTATCGTAAGGTTTCAGGGTATCTTCCGGGAGAGCACCATATATTTCTTTCGGATCGAAAGCCGGCGGCTTTGATTCTATCCTGTTAAATCCTGCTTTGTTTGTTTCACCAAATTTTTCAGTTAGACTTCTGATTTGTGCAATACATTCCTCATCGTTTTTCATTATGTAATCGGTTACACCTGAAATGTTTGATTGAACACGTGCGCCGCCTAAACTCTCATTGTCAATTTCTTCACCGATAGCTGCTTTAACAAGATGTGCACCGGCAAGAAAAACAGAGCCGACGCGTTCAACTATTAATGCTTCGTCGCTCATAATTGGAAGATACGCACCCCCGGCAACACAAGGACCCATAATTGCAGCAATTTGAGGAATACCCATTGCGGAAATTTTGGCATTGTTCCGGAATACTCTTCCGAAGTGTTCTTTATCGGGAAAGATTTCATCCTGTAACGGAAGGAAAACTCCGGCGCTGTCAACAAGGTAGATTATTGGTAACCGGTTTTCCGAAGCAATTTCCTGAGCACGTAAGTTCTTCTTTGCAGTCATCGGGAACCATGCACCTGCTTTTACTGTGGCATCGTTGGCAACAATAACATGGTAGCGTTTGTGTATTCTACCGATGCCATATATAGTTCCTGCAGAAGGAGCGCCGCCGAATTCTTTATACATATCGTAAGCAGCAAATGTGCTAAGTTCATAAAATTCATTCGGATCATCCAACAGAAGGTCTATTCTTTCGCGTGCAGTTAATTTGCCTTTTGCTCTTTGTCTGGCAACCGCTTTTTCGCCGCCGCCGAGTTTAACGTTGTTCTTTATTGCACCAATCTTACGAAGCAGTTCTTTCTGAAAATCTTCTCTCTTAAGATAATCAGGTGTTTCTTTTATTTTGGTTCCGATTTTTTTCATTTTAATATTCTGCTTATTAATTATTTTATTCTCAGGTTTAATCGCATAAATTAAAAACTGTCATTCTGAGTGCGGCAAAGAATCTCGACGACTGCAGATGCAAAGATTCTTCAATGCGATAAATCGGGATTTAGAATGACAGTTATTAATCTTTCAACAAATCCCTTGCAATCACTATTCTTTGTATTTCCGAAGTTCCTTCACCAATTGTTAACAACTTTACATCCCGGTAATATTTTTCAACGGGATAATCTTTAGTAAATCCGTAACCGCCGTGAATTTGTACTGCTTCGCTTGCGGCTTTTTCGGCAATTTCGCTTGCAAATAATTTAGCCATTGCAGCTTCTTTTCCATTCGGAATTCCTTTGTCTTTCATAAAAGCCGAACGCAGGGTTAACATTCTTGCTGCTTCTATATTGGTTTTCATATCTGCGAGTTTAAATTGTATTGCCTGGAATTCACTTAACGGTTTACCGAATTGATGCCGTTCTTTTGAATACTTGATCGATTCATCGAGACAGCCCTGAGCAAGCCCCACACTTAATGATGCAATTGATATTCTGCCGCCTTCCAATATGTACATCGCCTGAACAAAACCCATTCCTTCTTCACCGATAAGATTTTCTTTAGGCACTTTACAATTATCAAAGATCAATTGTGTAGTTTCGCATGAACGCATACCGAGTTTGTTTTCTTTTTTACCGACAATAAACCCGGGAGTGCCTTTTTCAACAATAAAAGCGCTTATGCCTTTTTTACCGGCATCTTTATCTGTAATTGCCATTACTACAACGGTTTCGCCGTACGTGCCGTGAGTTATAAAATTCTTTGAACCGTTAAGCACGTAATAATCTCCCTCCTTGTTGGCAGTTGTTCTCATTCCTGCTGCATCGCTTCCGGATGAAGGTTCTGTGAGCGCCCATGCACCGATCTTTTTTCCTGTTGTTAAATCGGGCAGGTACTTTTTTTTCTGTTCTTCGTTGGCAAACCGGAAAATATGGTTTGTGCACAATCCGTTATGTGCTGCTACCGAAAGAGCTATGGATGGATCGACACGTGCTAACTCTTCGATAATGATCTCGAATTCTACATAACCCAAACCGGCGCCGCCGTATTCTTCGGGGAATAAAATTCCCATAAATCCCAATTCACCTAATTCATGTAAGAGTTCCATTGGAAATTTTTGAGATTCATCGTACTCCATTATTACCGGTCTGATTTTATCCTCGGCAAAATTCCTTATTGTGTCTTTTATTATTTGTTGATCTTCCGTTAGCTCGGCAAGGAATGAATGTTGATTTGAGTTCATAAATATTCCCTTAAATAAAGTTAATAAGAATATTAAACAATTGAGTTAATTGTTTAATCGGTTTCTGTTCTTAAAGTTATTTATAATTTCTTCTGCAATGTGGTAAGGAGAAACATCACCAACAACAACTTTCTCGATAGATGAATTTAATAATTTTTCTCCACTTTCACTCCACAATTCTTCTTTTATTTTATTTTCAACAATATTTTTTATTCTATTTATTGTTTGAGCTTCCCTTCGTTGAAGAAAGAAGTTAGCCGAAGTCATATAATCCCGGTGTCTTTTAATTTCTTCTGCAATATCAACTATACCTTTATTTTCGGAAGCAATTGTTTTAATAATCTTCGGCATCCAGCTTTTTTCATCATGGTTTCTCATCATTAAAATTGTTTGAAGTGAAGCGACTGCCTGTTCAGAGCCGGGTCTGTCACTTTTATTCATCACAAAGAAATCTGCAATTTCCATTAAGCCGGCTTTCATTGCTTGCACTGCATCTCCCGATTCTGGAACCAGAACAACAACTGTAGTATCTGCTGCTTCTGCAATATCCAGTTCCGATTGTCCGACACCGACAGTTTCAAAAATGATGTAATCATAACCGGCGGCATCGAGTACATCTGCGGCATCAATTGCTTTTTTACTTAAACCACCAAGACTGCCGCGGGTTGCCATACTTCTGATAAACACGTTTTCATCCTGCCCGATTTCCGACATCCGGACACGGTCGCCGAGTAATGCGCCGCCGGTAAAAGGGCTTGTTGGATCCACCGCAATAATTCCGACCTTTTTATTTTGTGTTCTGTAATATTTAGTTAATTGATTTGTGATTGTGCTCTTTCCGGAACCAGGTGGTCCAGTAATTCCAATCCTGAATGCATTACCTACTTTCGGGTAAATTTCTTTCAACAAATCTGTTGCATTCGAGTTGCCCTCTTCAACGATCGAGATGGACCTTGCTACGGTGCGTCTGTCATTTGAAATTAATTTATCGATAAATTCTTTGTTCATTTTAGATCTGTTCGAAAAAATTCAACGGTTTCTTTTAATCCTTCTTTTAATTCAGTTGAAGGTTTCCAATTAAATTTATTAAACATTTTCTCGGATGTAATCACACTTCTCATTTGTTCTCCGGGTGCAGCGGGACCGTGTTTCTCTTCATAATTTTTTCCGATTATTTCGTTTAAAGTGTTGAACAGGTAGTTTACATCTGTTTCTTTGGATGTTCCCACATTATAAATATCGCTTGCCGTATCATCGAGTGTAATGAGATTTGCATTCACAACATCTTTAACAAAAACGTAATCTCTCGTTTGTTTGCCTGTGCCGTTAATTACCGGCTGTTCACCTTTTAACATTTTACTTGTAAAAATGGCAACTACACCGGCTTCACCGAATGGGTTTTGTCTCGGTCCGTAAATATTAGCATAGCGGAGTATTGTATAATTTAAATTGTATTCGTTATAATAAAAGAAAAGATACTTTTCAACGCTAAGCTTTGAAATGCCATAAGGGGAAACCGGATTAGTCGGATGATTTTCATCGGCGGGAAAGTATTCCTGTTCGCCGTAAACAGCGCCGCCGGTCGATGCGAACATAAATTTTTTAACTCCGTATTTAATAGAGTTTTGCAGAAGATTTATCGTTCCGATAATGTTTGTACCGGCATCGAATGCGGGATCGGCTACCGACCTGCGAACATCCATTTGTGCAGCATGGTGATTTATGACATCGAATTTTTCATCTCTAAACAAGTTTTCAACTTCTTTATCCCGAATGTCAAGTTTAACAAATTTCGCTTTAGGGTTTATGTTTTTTTCAAATCCTGTTGACAGGTCGTCGAGAATAACAACATCGTGTCCGGCTTCTAAAAAAGCATCGGCAATATGGGAAGCAATAAACCCGGCACCGCCGGTTACAAGAACTTTCATTCGATTAATTGTATAAATTAAAATTGTAAATATATTCTTTTACTTTTTCGGGGACAAGAAAGTGAATAGGCAAACCTTTCTTTACGCGGTTTCTTATGTCGGTCGCACTAATTTCAATCCCCCTGGTTTGAACAAATACTGCCTGCTCAACATATTTATCCTCAAACGGATGAGGACGCGACGACTTTCTTCTTAACACAAGAATTTTAGCAAGCTTCATAATTTCATCGGGGTCTTTCCATGTGTGAAATTTAAATATATTATCGTAACCAATAATAAATTCGATATCATCGTAATATTTTTTGAACTCGCGAATGGTATCGATCGTAAATGAAACACCGCCTTTGTTAATTTCATAATCGGAATAATCGAAAAAATCGACCCCTTCAATTGCAAGTTTTATCATATTCAAACGGTGTTCGGGTGAAGATGATTTAACATCTTTTTTATGAGGTGAAATATATGACGGGACAAAAATTATCTTATCCAGCTCTCTTATTTCCCGAACCGATTGAGCGGTAATTAAATGCCCGTGATGAATCGGATCGAAAGTTCCGCCAAAAATACCGACTTTGCTCATTTCAACTGATCCTTGTATTCAATGAATAGGTTTGTAAATCTTTCATGCATTTCCTGGCTGCAGTATGAAAGACTATCTTTTTTCGATAATTGGTAATAAAGATTTTTAAATTCCTCAAAGGTGGTAACTAACTCAAAATCATCCAGTGTATGAACAAACACATCTCTCTTTGCAATTTCCTTTAAAATTTTATCATAGTTATATTTTTTTACAAGCAGTGATTTCAGGAAATTATTTTTTATTGAATTAAACCCGATAAAGGTAACGCGGTTTTGAACTGTCTTTCCTATAACGATCACCTCATCTTCTACAGATAGTAAATTGAAAATTTTATCATAAGTCCCGGCAGAGATGCCCATTGTTTCTACACGTAAAAGAAGATTGCTGCTATAGTTTTCAAAATAGCTGCCGTTCAGCATATCGATACTCTCGTTATCGGTAATTTTATCTACAAAAATTAAGTTATGATTTTTGTCTAAAAATTCTTTCGGTAAAAAGTCTCTATCGTTCTTCTCGAGGCAGATAGCAATTTCATTTTCAAGATTTGATCGCTTAAGGTTATCAAGATTATTCATCAGCAAAAGCGAATAAAGAATTACGGTATGCTCTCCGGTTAGATGCTCGAATTTAGTAACAGCATTACTGTTAAAAATCGTATGATCTGCAAACACACAAACTAATTTATTATACTTTTCCATTCGGCGTATTTGAACTTAAGAGATTTTGTAGAAATTCCCGGTAATTATTTATATCATATTCATAAAATAATTTGCTTTTACCTTTAGAGCTTTTCCATTGAACTTTTCTGAATGCGAGAGTTGTTGCAGCTTTTATATATGTTTTCCTGATTTTCTCATCGATCCAGCCCGGCATATTTCTTTGTTTGGAACTTAAAATTTCCGGGTGATCTTTCGGTATCAGCCCCATATCGGCTTCTCCCGTCAATTCCTCAAAAATAATTCTTCTTTCGCTCATAACCGAAGCTGCAAAGACAGCGATGAAAATAATTATGGTTATTAACATAAACATAAAACCGAGTATGGCTGTGGATTTATAACTAACCATAAAATTCCATGAAAAGTGAATTAATATCGCTAATGTAATTCCAATAATAGGGAAAAATATTTTATAGGATAAATTTTTAAACTTTGCATAACCGAGGAAAGCTCCGAAGGTTGCAGTAGCTACACAATGCATAACCGCCGAGAACAGAGTGCGGATTATAACAATGGCAATCCAGTTTGGAACAGACGTTCCGTAAGAAATAAAATACAGAAAATTTTCAGTCATCCCGAAACCAAGCCCGATTGCACCGCCGTAAACAATTCCATCGGTCATGTTATCAAACTTACGGTTTGTAACGGTAATTAGTAAAAACATTCCCTTTGTAAATTCTTCAACTACAGGAGCGATTATAACCGTACCGAGATATTCGAGCTGGGCTTCGCTCGTTACAAATCGCAATAAAATTGAAGAAAAAATTGCTCCACCGAGAAAAGCAAAAATGATGGCGCCTATTGAACCCCAAAGGTAATTCTGAAGTACCAGTTTGAATGGTTCCCGGTTGTATCTATCGAACCACCAGATAAAAATAAGGTAAGCCACCATTGGAATTATCGCGGCTAATGCGGAAGCAAAGATTAACATTTATTTTATTTATTCGAATTAAATAATTAACTGAAAAGAATTACATAAATAAAAATTCAAAACGGCGGGCTAAATAGCAAACTTAAAATCATTTTCTTTCACATTAAAATTTACTTCTCTTTTATCCATTGTATTAATTCCTTTAGCGAAGGTTTGGTACCATAAGATAAAATTCCGATCCTGAAAATTTTTGCCGCAATCTTAATCATCACTAAAGTTGATGTACTAATAATGGCAAGCGTTATAATAATATCGCTTAACGGCACCGGTGCTATCTTGAGTCTTAAAAGCATAATGGAAGGTGAGGTTAAAGGTATATATGTTAATATTTTTATTAATAATGAATCCGGGTTTTCAATTGCAGGCATTGTAAAAACAACCGGTAAAATTAATAGCAAGCTTATATATGTAGTGAATTGCTGCGCTTCCTGCTCTGTGTTAACTATTGAACCGACACCGACAAATATAGTTGTATAAAAAAGAAATCCAAGGATAAAGTATAAAAGCATCGGCAAAATGTTCTCAAAAGCAGAAGGCGGAATAACAGCTCCGCCGATAAGGGCAACGGCAATCAGCGACCAGATTAATATCTGTGTTAAACCGAGAGCGCTCAATCCTAATATTTTACCGGCAAGCAGCTCTTCAGGTTTACAGCTTGAAATTAATATCTCGATTATTCGGTTGGATTTTTCCTCTATCAAGCTTCTTACAAGCATTTGCCCTGAATAAATAACCATCATCATTAAAAGTAAAATGAAAATGAACGAAGAAAAGAAAACAACCATAAAATCCGGGCGCCCGTCTTCACCGCTTTTTTCAATCTTGATGAGATTTATTTCCACATTATTTTGGAGTATATCCGCAACTTCAGGGTTTAATCCTTTTGCCCGGAGTTCATGCTGCACGCGCAGCTTGTTTATTTTTTCATTAAATATTTTTAAATCTTTAAAGCTGCCTATTTTCTCGCTTCTATAATCTACTTTAAGCGAATCGGTACCGGCGTTTAGTATTAGCATATAACCTTCGATTGCTTTATCGAGTACATCTTTATCGGCTTTTGATTTTAGTTCGGCTAAATTTTTATTTCTCCCGGAAAGATTGATTAAAACATAATTCGGCTGGTTGTTGTCGATCCTGTATTCTTCAAGTTCCTTTTGCAAACCATTAAAAAACACTCCCGAAGTATCGACAACCCCAATAACTTTTGTACGCATATCTTCTTTCTGAGACAATAGGGCGGGAAGGACCGAAAACAATATTATTATAAGAGGTGTAACGACCAGCGACAGAACAAACGCTTTGGTTTTAATCTTTTCTAAATATTCCCATTTGGCAATTATCAGAGTTTTATGCATAGCTACTATTTGTCTTTTTTTATTAGGTCGATAAAAATTTGATTTAACGTAGGTTCGACGACCGAAAACCGGTAAACATCAATTTCACCCACTATCTTTCTCAAGAATGCCGAAGGATTAACATCATCTTTCAGCTTTATCTCGGCGTAGTTACCGTAATTATCAAAAGCCGCAACTTCGGGTAAGGTTTTAATAAAAGTCCCGTCACCTTTGAATTCGAGTTTTATATGCCTGGTACCGAACTCATTTCTAATTTTTGTTAAAGTACCGCTTCGTACTTCTTTACCTTTATTAATAAGAAAAATTTCAGAACATAATCTTTCAGCCGTATCCATTTGATGTGTCGAAAGGATTATGATTTTTCCTTCCGAACGAAAAGAAAAAATAAGATCTTTTATCTCCTGCTGGTTAATAGGATCGAAGCCGGCGAACGGTTCGTCAAATATCATAAGCTGCGGATCGTGGATAACCGATGTTATAAATTGTACCTTCTGCTGGTTTCCCTTCGAAAGCTCTTCAAGCTTCCTTTCCCGGTATTCACCTATGCTTAATTTCTTCAGCCATTTATCTGCTTTCTGAACTGCTGTTTGCCTCGAAAGATTTTTCAATTCCGCGAAGTATATAATAGTATCGATAACTTTACTTTTTCTGTAGAGTCCTCGTTCTTCGGGAAGATAGCCGATGATGTTGAAAAACTCATCTGTTATTACACTGTCGTTAAATAGAATCTTGCCCGAAGTCGGTTTGATAATATTAAGTATTGTTCTTATGGTTGTTGTTTTTCCTGCACCGTTCGGACCGAGCAATCCGAATATCGTTCCGGGTTTTACTACAAAAGAGATATTATTTACTGCGGTTGTATTATTAAATTTTTTTACTAAATTTTCTACAATAAGCATTTACATTTAGGTGTTTATTCTGTGAAATAATAAATGTAAAAATAAACAATAAATATTTATCCTGATAGATTTTTATATAAAGGGTTTTTCATCCGGATAAACTTTAGGAAAATAATTTGATAAAATCTCTAACTCATTATATTATAGTAAATTAGAGCTTTTGTGTCGTTTATGATATTGTTTGACAGTCTGTAAAAGTATCAATATATTTGAAGTCATTTTTTTATAAAATATTGCTTTTCAGATGAAAATTAAGATAGCAGGTCTGGAGAACGGCACGCATACGTATAATTTTAAGAGCAATGTAAAGAAACTTGAACTGAATAAGCCGTTTGACGGAGAAGTTAATACAAAAGTCGTTCTTAATAAGTTTGAAGACCAGATAATAATAGATGTAACTACTAAAATTAAAGCTTATTTTGTTTGCGACAGATGCGATAAAGATTATAGCAGTATTGTTGAGAGTAGTTATAAAATGGTTTATCTTTCAATGGCAGATGATACCGGTAAAGATTCACCCGATATAACTTATGTATCTCCCAATACGGATAAAATTGATATTTCGTCCGATGTAAGAGATTATGCGATTCTTGCTGTTCCGATGAAAAAACTTTGCAGGATCGATTGTAAAGGGTTATGTTATAAATGCGGTAAAGATCTGAACGAGGGCGATTGTGACTGCGAAGATGAAATTATAGATGAACGGTTAAAACCGCTGTTGAATTTAAAAAACAAATTTAAAATAAACTAAATAAATGGCAGATAGTTATGGCACATCCGAAACGTAAAATTTCTAAAAGTAGAAGAGATAAAAGAAGAACACATTATAAAGCATCCGCTCCTACAATGAGTTTGTGCTCAAATTGCGGTGAAATGAAATTAGCCCATCGAGCTTGCCCATCTTGCGGTTATTATAACGAACGTTCTATGTTCATTCCAAAAGGTTAATCGAAATTAAAATGGATCATTCCGTTAATCAGAATTCGCGTTGCAGAATTGTAGTTGATGCGATGGGGGGTGATTATGCGCCCACGAACGCTGTGCTTGGTGCATGGGATGCTTTTATGCAAAACAAGGATTTCGATTTAATTCTTATCGGAAGAAAAAACGATATTCTAAAAGTATCGGAAGAGCATAATCTTCATATAACCGAAGAATTTATCTATAACGCCGATGAAGTAATTGAGATGAGCGACAGCCCGGCTGTTTCTCTTAAGAAAAAACCAAATTCGTCTATTGTTGTAGGTGCTAAGCTGGTAAAAGAAAGAAAAGCCGATGCATTTGTTAGTGCCGGTAATACTGGTGCAATGACGATGAGTTCAATTCTGAACATGGGCAGAATAAAAGGTGTATCAAGACCAACATTAACCGCACCTTTCCCGAACGAGAAGAACGGTTTTACATTTATTGCCGATGTCGGAGCTTTTGTCGATTCGAAACCCCGGCATTTGTTCGGCTTTGCTGTGCTCGCTTCAATTTTTATTGAAGAAATTTACGGGATAAAAAATCCGAAAGTGGGTTTGTTGAATGTAGGTGAAGAAGAAAGCAAAGGATATCAATTAACGGCGGAAACAGGAAAACTATTGAGCGAATCATCTCTGAATTATATAGGAAATGTTGAAGGTAAGGATATATTCAAAGGGAATGTTGACCTGATAGTCTGTGACGGATTCATTGGAAATGTTCTGTTAAAATTTGCCGAGAGCATTATTCCATTTCTAAAGGCAAAGTTTAAAGATTATGCCGGTAAGGGAATAATAAACAAATTAAGAGTCGGTTTGGCTCGCACTCCTTTAAGAGAATCACTAAAAAATGCTAACTATGAATTACACGGAGGTTTGCCATTGCTCGGAATAGATGGGATCAGCATTGTTGGGCATGGTATAAGTTCACCGCTGGCAATTAAAAATATGGTTCTTCGTGCAAAAGAAATGCATAATAAAAATCTCATACAAAAAATTGAAACAGCAATTAAACAGCATTTAAATATTCAAATAAATTAGCGGAAAGTATATTGAGAGACAAAAATTATAGTGCAGTAATAACGGCAGTGGGAATGTATGTTCCGGAAAAAGTTTTAGACAATGCATATTTTGAAAAGATTGTTGATACAACGGATGAATGGATAAGAACCCGTACCGGTATTAAAGAAAGAAGAATGTTGGAAAATGGGGCAACAAGCGACCTTGCCGTAAAAGCGGCTGAAGATCTTTTTAAAACACATAACGTAAATCCGCAAGAGATAGACGTAATAATTATTGCAACGGTTACGCCCGATATGTTTTTCCCTGCAACTGCTTGCCTTGTTCAGGAGAAAATAGGTGCAAC
>BDSV01000145.1 GCA_002898075.1 bacterium BMS3Abin03 | reverse complement strand
ACTCCATCCATAATCTTTATATCAAATATCGGAACATTCACAATCATTTTAAATAATTCACCGATTGCCTTGAAAACTTATAATTAGGCACATCGATTAAAAATATGATTATCAAAAGAGCCGTTAATTTTCGGTGGAGCTTTGTTGCACCTACGGGCAGGTCTCGGTATTACTATAACGACAACCATTTCCTTTTTGCATTCGGGGCAAATAAATACTTTCTTAATTTTTCCCTTTAGTTCAGCCAGCTTTTCCACCCGACCCCCGATAAAAAACATCCCGACAAAAAAAGGCGGGATAAATCGGGGCAAGCTGTGTGAAAAGCGACGCTGTTAGTTACCTATTCAGTATATATAAAAATTATGGTTATTGCTCATTGAAAAATATATTTCGAATGTGTATCTTTGTTGTAGAAACATTTAACAGAGGTTTAGTTATGCGTATTAAAATTCAGAAATGGGGCAACAGCTTGGCATTAAGGATTCCGAAAGCTTTTGCATTTCAATCTAAAATTCGTGAAGATGAATATGTCAATCTTACTTTAGAAAAAAATAAGATTGTTATTGAACCTGTTAAAGAAAAAAAGTATTCATTGAAAGAATTAGTTTCCGGAATAAATAAATCTAATCTTCATAGTGAGATTGATTCTGGCAAACAAGTTGGGAATGAATATTGGTAAAAACAAAACTTTATATTCCCGACAGGGGGGATATAGTCTGGTTAAGCTTTAATCCTCAATCCGGTCACGAACAATCGGGAAGAAGACCTGCCTTAGTTATCTCACCTAAAGCATATAATGAAAAAACTAATTTGGCAATCTTTTGTCCGGTAACAAGTCAGGTAAAAGGTTATCCATTTGAAGTAAAGATTCCAGATAATATAGAAATCGGTGGCGTTATCTTATCAGATCAGGTTAAGAGTCTGGATTGGAAAACAAGAAAAGCTGAATTCATTTGTAAATTGCCCAAAACCGCATTAAAAGAAACATTAAATAAGATAAATGTTTTGCTAAATCCATAAGCGGTAACTAACGTTATAAAGGATTCATCTCGAAGCGTGCCGAGAGATAATCCGGTGTGGAGCTAAGCCTCGCCTTCGTTTAGTGGGCTACGGCGGGCAGGCATATAACTGCATATCCTGTTCCATTCGTGTGATGATTTTAGTATTCATTATATACCTCTGTTATTAATAGTTAATGTTGTTTGGTTCAACAGAAATATATAATTTAGACGAAGAGTAGAAACTTATTTGAGAAAATTTTAAGCGCTAAGAATACTCAGGGAGATTTATATGATTCATAAAATCGATGGAAAACAACAAAATTCAAAACTGTGCTTTGTGTGCGGATTGAAAAATAATTTTGGCATTCACGCTCATTTTTATATAACTGAAAATGAGGAACTCATTGCGTTATTTACTCCTTCGGAAGAACATCAAAGTTATCCCGGAAGACTTCACGGCGGTGTTGCCTCAGCTATTCTTGATGAAACAATTGGAAGAGCAATATTAAATAAATATGAAACCGAAGTTTGGGGTGTTACAATAGAATTAAATTTGAAATTCAAAAAGCCGATTCCTCTAAATCAACAATTAAAAGTTATTGGGAGAATCACTAACGAAAACAACAGAATGTTTGAAGGAACGGGAGAAATCATTTTGCCAAATGGTAATATTGCTGTAACTGCTAAAGGTAAATATTTAAAGGTACCCATAGAAAAAATTACGGATTTTGATATTGAAGAAAACGAGTGGCGGGTTGTTGAGTTGGAAACTGATCCTAAAGAGATTGAAATATAATTTATGGATAAGCTAAAAATATCAGACAACGTTTTCCAGATCATCTTTCGGAGTTTGAAGAAAATAAGTGCATCAAAGAAAATGTAAGCAAATTTGTCTGAGGGTTTGAATATGCAGTTGTATCTAAGCCAGATGATAGAGATGGCGCGGAAAAATATCTTTATAATCATTATAAGTCAGAATGTAATAATGTTGACCCTGGTGAAAAAGCAATTGAAATAAATTTTGGCAGATGGAATTGTTCTATTCAGCAGTTTCGGTTAGTTTGTATTATTTCCCTGACCACAGATTCGTATATTTTGATTTGTAAATCTCGGCTTTTGTATGATTACCTTGTTTTTCTAAAACTTCACTCATTGATAAAAGCGACCTCACCCAAATACTCGATGCTGCCGGTACTGTAATAGTTAATACTTTTTCCTTAAGAATATCCTTGTATGAAGCTATTGCTGAATTCCAATCACCCATTTTTTCATAAATATGAGCAAGAGATTTTAATGCCACCCATCGTATGCGGGGACCAAGTACTGTTAGAAACGGTAGCTGTGAAGATGGTACCAAATCGACCACTTTATGGAAATACTCAATTGCTTTTTTATAATCAGAATTATAATTGGCAATCGCGCCTTCAAGCTGGTAAGAAAATGCAAGCTTTGCTTTTTTCAACTCGTTAGGCAGTGGTGCCTGCATAATTCCGATTGGCGTTAAACGATTTTCATTCTCCAGTTCATCGAGCAGCTTTTTTGCAACGGGAATTTTTCCTGTTTGAGCATACCGGATTGCTAACCAGCCAAGTGCTTGAACACGGGTTATTCCGACAGAGTTATCAGAAACACTTTTAATCAATGACTCGAATTTTTCTGTTCGCCCCGTTTCCAAATAAACTAATGCCAATTCTAATTGCGCCCATGGTAATAGGTTGCTCTTTGGTCGTTGTTTCGATAATGTTACGCTTTCTTTAAGTATTTTTATCGCCTCGTCAAATCTACCTTCGAACAGAAAAAAATGTGATAAATACCAGCGACTGGTTATTTGAGACATCGGCAGGAGTTTATTAATCCTAAATGATAAGAAGTCGGATATCTTTTTTTCGGCAGAATCAACATCTTCATGCATCCAATCTAAAAATGCACTTATCAAATAACAAAATTCGAAAGGGTAATCGGGATTTAGTTCAAGTGCGCGTGAAAATTCTATATCGGCTTCAGCAATATTTCTATCGTAGTATAGAGAAAAGAGCCCTTTGTCAGAGTGATTTATGAAATAGTTTGGACGAAGCTTTTCGCAGATCTTTTTATACTTGAGGTATTGTTTGATGTCTCCGTCTCCTAAGTAAGCAAAACTGAGATTTTCATTTCCCCAATAATCATCCGGGTAAACATCCAATAAAAGTTCATAGTATTCGATACCTTTTTTATAATCTCCAATGCCATACATAGCATTTGAACCAAGAATAAAAAACTTTTCGCGATCAGACAGGTTAGTAGCTAACTTCGCTGCCTTTTCAAAATCAGCTTTTCCTTTTGGCAGATTGCTTTGCCATAAATCCACAAAAGCAAGAATAACATAACCCATTGCAAAAGTCGTATCGTACTGAACAGCTTGATTCAAAAAATATTCTGCTCTGTTCATGTCAAATAAATTTATATAATAGACACCTTTCGAATAGAAATTAAGTGCCTTCAAGGAAGAAGTTGTAACCTTTTCAAAATGTGTTTTAACATCTTGGAAATTTTCTAACGACTCACCGAGTTCTTTGCGTATTGAAATTGCTAACTGATTAATAAGCGGTAAAATTTCTTCTTGATTAGTAACTGTTCGAGAATAATTTTTTACTATTCTATTAGTTGCAGGTTCTATAATACCTAATGAGAGTGAATAACTGTTTCCAATCCTGTAAATACTTCCGGTGAGTAACATTTGAATATTTCCATCGCGTAAACAAATTTCTCTACCCAAATTCCTGTCAATCCGTATATCAGGTTTTTGTCTCATCAAGGTTAAAATATCCTGAACACGTCCTCTTGGAACAACATTGACATATTGAGATTTACTAAGCTCCATTTCAAGAGCAGTTTGTAAAGCAGCTTCAAAAACATCCTCACCTGTTCGATTGTCAAAGTCTGAAATGAGTACCCATTGCCGCTTAAGAAAATCTGTTCCTGGTTTATTATTTCTGATGAGAAAGAAAATGGCGGCGGCTAAAAAAATCGCCGATAGAACAAAGCCAATTTTAACTCTATTCAATCGAAAACTTCCCGGAAATATACTTTTTGAATTTTCAGATTGAAAATATTGGGAGGTTATTACTTCTTTAACAGGCGCAATAAATTTGTACCCTACGCGCGGAATTGTTTTTATATACTTAGGATTAGCAGAATTATCATTAAGTTTTTCACGAATTTCCTTTATGCATTGTGTTAATGTATTTTCGGTAACGATTGTACCGGCCCATACATTTTCTATAATATCATCCTTCTTAACTAAGTTACCATGGTGTTCAACAAGGTAGAGTAATGTTTCGTAGGTTTTAGGGCGAAGGTATAGTTCTTTATTTCCCTTCTTCAGGTTGTATTCTTTTACCCCGAAAGTAAAATTGCCAAACTTATAAATCTTCATATTTTCAATCATAATTAGAGTTTATAATTAATTTCACAATTTTATCACAGTTTCTTCATGAATATAATAAAAATAAAAGTTATCTATATAAAGTACAATCAAACCAGATGGTTTAAGTATAAGTCAATTCAAGGAGGTACACTATGAAACTTAATAAACTACGTTACCTGCCAGTTTGTATTATAAGATAGAATCGTAACAAAAGGAGAAAAAAGTGCCTGATAATGGAAACTCATATCAAAGGGCGCCACCAAAGTAAGAGTCTAATATTGGATACCAATAAAATTCCAAATAACAGAAACAGTATCCAATAATGGAAACTTATGCTCTACTATTTATTGGATGAATTATTTGCTCGATAAAATATTATGCAATATTCGTTCAACCTAAAAATAATTTAGATACTGAATAAGGAGGTATATTTAAAATGAAACGATACAATTTTTCATTGCGTTTTTTTCTTATACTGATGGGAATTTTGGTTTTAAGTTCTATCGCATCCGCTCAACAAAACGTAAAAATCTTAATCGTTTACTATTCCCTTAGCGGAAACACTGAGTTGATGGCAAACGGTGTTGTAGAAGGAGTTCAAAGCGATTCTAATGCAACTGCTATACTCAAAAAAGTAGATGAGGTAACAACTGCTGACCTGGACTCCGCCGATGGGATCATACTCGGTTCGCCAACCTATTGGGGCAACATTGCCAACCCTATGAAGGAGTTTCTGGATAACACCGGTTTCTGGGGTGGTAAAGTGGGCGGCGCCTTTTCTACGGGAGCTATGAAAACCGGTGGGAAGGAACATGTTGTTTTTTCATTGATCGCAGCCCTTTTGATGAAAGGCGTTGTTGTGGTTGGACCGGTCTATGATTTCGGGGCTTTTCAAAGCGGTGGACTCGGCGCCTCTGCTATGACCGGGCCTCCGGATGACGGCGTTAGTGAATCGGAACTTGATGATGCCCGCGCGCTTGGTCAGCGAGTCGCTTTAATTGCAGAACAATTGAAATCGGGAGCAATTGTTAATAATGTAATTTCTAACAACGAACTGCTGCCGAAAGGATTCAGTTTGCAACAGAATTTCCCTAATCCATTTAATCCTGAGACTAAAATCAATTATGAACTACCTAGCACATTAAAGGTTTTGTTAAGGATTTTTAATGAATTAGGAGAAGAAGTACGAACATTGGTGGACAAGGAACAGCCAGCGGGAAGATATCAAGTACAATGGGATGGGAAAGATAACAATTACCAACCTGTTGCCACGGGTGTATACTTTTACCAGCTTTATGTGGAAGGCACTGCACAAACTAAGAAAATGCTATTACTCAAGTGACTTAACGGGAACTCAACAAATAATCCTGAACTTGTCGGGGATATTGCTCAAATAAAGCAAGACCACCGGAAATAGTGCTTCAGGTTATTCAACAAGAGCTGAAAGTATCTGCCGAAGCAAGTTTGATGAATGAAACGATTTTTACTCCAACTGAACCCTGGCTGCCCGGCAGGTACTTTTAGTATTTATAATTATACAGGTTTCAGTGATTTTACAAATTCGCTGATTGGTAGGATTACAACTTCAGTTACAACGGTTAGCGATAATTCGGGTTATTCTGATCCATCACTTTCTCAAAAATTTTATAATCCTTTTAATCTATCCACGAGATAAATTCTTGATGATACTAAGTTTCACTAAGGATGAGTTGATATATTATTATAACAATTTAGGTCTTAACCGTCACGCATAAAGACCTCGCAAAAACCACAAATTCCCGCGAGGGAGAATAAACATAGACTAAAAGGCGCAGATAAAATCGAGTTTGATTTTAGCCGGAATAATATTGAGAAATTTCTCATTGTTGTTCTAAACTATTTTGTAAATAAATTATTAGCTAATTTTCAGTAGAAGCTTTTTAACCAATATTACAGTTCCCGCCATCTACCGATAAATCTGACTGCTGTCAGGCAAGTTTGGGATACGGCGGGCAAGCCCCGGCTTCGGCTTATTTGCAATGGTGTTAATCCTTTAATAAACAGCAGGTGAATCTTTGAAAAATAATAAAGTTTTTTTGGATTTTATTTTAAAAGAGTGGTTACTTTTTGCTTCCGTAACAGGTCTGCTGATTACTTCTATTTATGTTAACCAAATACCCACATTCTCAACACGTGAAATAGAAATTATTTTTATTATAGCTGTTTTATTTGTTACTGTGAAAGGACTTGAAAATAGTGGTTTGATTTTAAGACTTTCTCAACGTCTTGAAAAAGGCAGTTTTATTCCTTTGAAACTCGTTGTTACAACTTTTTTTCTTTCTATGTTTATAACCAATGACATTGCATTAATGGTTGTAGTTCCGGTAACGTTATTGCTAAAAATAAATCATAAAGATTTTCTTGTTATATTTGAAGCATTATCAGCAAATGCTGGCTCAGCATTAACTCCTATCGGAAATCCCCAAAATCTTTTTATATATTGGTTTTATGGTATCCGCCCTGATTTATTTTTATCAACAATAGCACCTTTTTCAATATTGTATTTAACCATTCTCGTTATATTTTCATTATTCCTAAAAACTAAAAATAGCGAGGTATTTGAGGAAGAACAAACAACTATTATCAGTCGAAAAGTATTTATTTATGTTGTATTTTTTTTATTGTTAATTTTATCGGTTCTTCACATACTTCCTGTATGGATTGGAATTATTGCTATTGTTTATTCATCGATATTCGATAGAAATAGTCTGAAAATAGACTACGCATTATTATTAACATTTATATTTTTCTTCGGATTGGCAGAAAATATGAGAGTGATTTTTTCATCGAATATAGAGAATTCAGGTCATATTTTTATATTTTCAGCATTAATAAGTCAGGTAATTAGCAATGTTCCAACAACGTTATTATTTGCTAAATTTACAGGTCAATGGAAAGCATTACTTTGGGGATCAAATGTAGGTGGTTTTGGTAGTTTAGTCGGTTCATTAGCAAATCTAATCGCATACAAATTGTACATTAGTCATAAAACAACCAATAATATCTCAACCTTTACTTTAAAATATGTTACTTTAGGGTATGTGTTTTTCTTTATAGGTATATTATTATATTTTGGTCTTGAAAGAATATAACGCAATACAAGAACTAACAAGTGTTTGCATCAACTTGTGAGTTTTAAACAAAGATAGAAAAGAAAAAACAGAAGAGATGGCGAGAATTTGTACGATAAGCAAACCGGTTTAACGGATTATCATAAGAACTGCTTGGCTTGAGTAGTTAAGTAACAATAAGAGTATTTTAATCTGCACAAAGATTCTAAGATACAAATCTTCACTAAAAATTTTAAAGACAACCGCTAACGAAAATAGCATACTGAATTCTAAACAGTTTTACATGTGATACGTTCGGTATGAATTCCTTATTTAACCAATTTATAAATAAATTTGCCTTTCATATTAGCAGCAGTTACAAATTCTACAAACCAATAATAATTAATTCGGAGCTACGGTTTGAAACTCGTCAATTTTATTATCTTCTTCTCAATTGTTCTTACAATAAATTATTCAATCAATTATTACATTATAATTCGGGGACTCGATGTTTTACCAATTAACTCGAGCTTCAGAACTTTCTTTGTAATTGCCGTTTTGTTTTTTGCTTCGGCTTATATTATCGGCAGGGTGATCGAGCTGATTGCCGTAAACCCGTTTTCTACTTTACTGATATGGATCGGTGCTTTCTGGATGGCTATTATGGTTTACATCTTTCTGCAATTGGTTGCAATAGATTTACTGAGAGCTTTGAACTTTTTCACAGGATTTTTTCCTGCTTTTATCAAAAGCAATTATCAGCAAACCAAAGAGGTTACCGCGCTTGTTGTACTTGCGGTTACATTTATAACCGTCTTTTTCGGTTTTATAAATACGCTCTTCCCTGTTATAAAAAATTATGAATTTAATATTGCCAAACAACGGGGAAAACTGAACGAACTAAATATCGTTATGGTTTCGGATATTCATCTCGGCACTATAAACGGTAATAAATTTCTCTCAAATGTTGTTGATAAAATTAATGCACTTGAGCCGGATATAATTTTAATTCCCGGCGATATTATCGATGAAGACATAGCGTCTGTAATTGAGAATAATGTCGGAGATGAATTAAAACGGTTAGACGCAAAATACGGTATTTATGCCGTTACCGGTAACCACGAATATATCGGCGGGGTAGCTGCGGCAAAAAAATACCTGCACGAACATAACATCAACCTGTTAAACGACGAAGCCAGGCTGATCGATAACAGTTTTTACATTGCCGGAAGAGAAGACCTTTCCATAAAACAATTTACAGGCAGCAGAAGAAAACCGTTAAGTGAAATTGTAAAAGATGTCGATAAATCCTATCCGGTTATTCTTTTAGATCATCAACCATTTAAACTTAATCAGGCGGTTGAAAACGGAATCGATTTGCAGCTATCAGGACATACACATCACGGACAGCTTTGGCCCTTCAACTTTATCACCCAGGCAGTTTATGAACTAAGCTATGGATACAAACAAAAAGGCAGCTCACATTTTTATGTTTCCTGCGGGGTCGGCGGCTGGGGTCCGCCGGTACGTACGGGCAGCAGACCTGAGATTGTGAAGATTTTTATAAAATTTAATAGTTAGTACCGCTTCACTAAATATTATCCAAAAGAATTTAAATTATAAATTGATTTTTTCCGAAAGATCTAAAATTAATTATATACATATATCTGTATTCGAATTAAAGAAATACTATTCAACAATCTTTAATTTTAGCTTCCAAAGTAAACAGAATCATTTGCGCCTAACAATAGATCGGGATTGATGATGTTTGGCTTGTAAATTATTCTGTCTAATGGGAAATAGCAGCAACCATAGGGTAGAGAAACTCCTAATTAAAAATAATAGCCGGAACAAAAATAACTGCAATAAAATTTTAAAGTGATATGATAGGTATGGGGAAATTCAATAATCATTAATAAGAGAGGTAAGTATGAAAAATCTTCATTATGGAGTTAAAGGGGTTCTTTTGATTGTTCTAATATTTTTAATTGCCGGGTGCAAGGGAAAAGAAGACGATCCGCCGAAACAGACACAACAAATAGTTTGTCCAAAAGGGCTAGCTTATTCAGTTTGCAATAATTCATCGGCATTGCACGGACAAATAATGATACATAATATGACAGACAAAAGCTATGATGTAAAAGTTTATAATCATGGCAGCGATGGAATCGAAACCAAACAGATTTTACCCGGTAGAGGATGGACATTTACGGGAGTATTGCAGGGACAGAGAATGATCGTAGCAACCCCCACATCCGGCGGAGATATTGAAGAATCATACTGTATGGTTGTCGGAGGTATGCAGCATATAATGAATATTACTCATTATGGTATGACACAGGTTGAAAAGAAATCTCATATGTAATTTTTAGAAATAGCGGTAATGATGTAATTTAATTTAAACTGTAATAAAGAGCAGGATATAAAATGAAAATAAATACTAAATTGTTATGTGTGCATGCTGCATTATTTATAATTCTTATGTTCTTATATTCAACAGAATTATTTCCCCAGGATAACTCAATGGGGATGTATAATTCATCAACGATAGACGGATGTACAGATTTCCATTGTCTAAAATGTAAAGATAGAAACAATTGTACCTTGGGCTTTTACTGTGGAATTAAAAATTGCGGACACAAACATGGTGCCGTATCTTGTACAGAAAGTATTATCTTTTATATAAGATCGAGTAACGGTTATACAGATGAAAATGGTAATAAAAGTTGTACGGTAAGAGCAAGGAATGTATCAGAACGGCTAAATTCATTTATGACGATGATGTCTGAAAATGACGAATTTAGGTTTATTATACTTAATGAAAACGGTGATAGCTTATCTGATTCAAAAAGTAACCCTACTATTTGGTTCAACGGAGGTAATGGGGATGATAAAAAACTGATAACAATTACTAACAGCGATATGCTCGGTTATAAATACAGGGCGAGCTTGCCTGCACTATCTAAGATGGCAACGCCGCCCGATAAAATAACAAAAATATTAGTTGCACAATGGTGGCTTGCTAATTTAACCGATCACTTTAATATGATGGTACTGAACAAAGAACCTTACCTTACAACAAATACGCATTGTGGTAAAGTATTGCTGACAGTTTGGCGTAATGCTAAAGAATTAGTACCTACCGGGAAAATTTCAATGGCGATATTTAAAAAAGTTATGCGGGATTTAACGAAAGAAAATAAAAAACATTTATTACTTGCCGCCCAGATAATTCCTAATAATTTTAAGCAATGAACATATTTAAAATTTGTTGTTTATACAGTTATAATTCACTTTAATAACGGTTGAAGTGATTTAGCTTGTCTGTTATTGAATGAGCTTTTGTTTTGGTAATACTACCGGTATAAAGTTTTGGAGTTGAGGAGCGTTTAATATCGTCTTTCCAGCCAATATCTTTGTGCAGAATTTATTTGTAAAGAAATAGAATATACCTTTGAGCGCATGGTTTCGTTTTGAAGCTGAAACATTTCTTTTTACGGCAAGGTAGTTAAGAAAAACGCTTATCAATTTTTTGTTTCGTTTTTATTCAAAAAGCCGACTCGTTTTCATTCTGATTAACCGTTTAGGTCCGGCTCATAAATATACACTATTTTATTTGGTTTGCGGATTTTACAATATATTCATCTCTTTTTACCTGTCCCGACTTTTTCGGGAAGAGATGATAAACGAGAGTTTATAATAAAACCAAAATCCGAAAATCAATTTATAAAAGGTATATGAAAGCAGGTAAATTTTATTTTACTAATTTTTTATTTTTATTCATCGACTCTTTTTTAATTTTCAGCTTATATTTTTTTAGTGCTTGTATCAAACTTTTATTGCTTAAAGCGATTATCTGGATTGCTAAAAGAGCAGCATTTTTAGCACCGTCAATGGCTACGGTTGCTACCGGAACACCGGACGGCATTTGAACTATTGATAATAATGAATCCATTCCGTTCAATGCTTTGCTTTTAACGGGAATACCGATAACCGGCAAGATTGTGTGTGCAGCAGTTACGCCGGGCAGATGTGCGGCTCCGCCTGCTGCCGCAATTATAACTTTTATTCCTCTTCTTTCGGCAGTAGCTGAATATTCCGCATGTTCTTTGGGAGAACGATGCGCTGATAATATTTTTACTTCGAAAGGTACTTTGAAATAATCAAAGACCTCAAAAGCTTTTTCCATTACCGGTAAATCAGAATCGCTTCCCATTATTATTCCTACTATTGGTTTGGCTGCCATATTTTCCTCTTTTTTTAATTAAACGTTTTACCAAATCAAAGAAACCAACCCTATGTGAGTCTGGCTAAAAAGTAAAATTTCTTTGCGGTTCTTTTAGTCTTTGCGGCAAATAAAAGTTTATTTATTAAGTAAATTCTATCAATTAGCCACGAAGTCTCGAAGGCACAAAAGTTCACAAAGCACTTTTAGAACAGCCCCAATAAGTGGGGAATGAGTTTCTCTAATAACTAAATTGATGATTAGAATTTATAATCCATATTATTTTTGCTTCTGTTAATATATTAACAATTTATTTGGGAAAGATGTGTATCGATTGAAAATTAATTCTTCTTCCAATCATCCATAAAAATATTCTTTCCGTCGGTCTCCAATAAAATCGCACCTGATAGATCTGTCCGCAATATTTGAATATTTTTCCCGTTTAATCTATTTAGAACTTTTTCATCCGGATGACCGAACTTGTTTTGAATTCCGACACTAATTAATGCATAGCGAGGAGTTGTATAGTTTAAGAATTCCACGCTTGTGCTTGTTTTACTGCCGTGATGACCAACTTTTAAAATATCGACATTTAAAAACTGTCTGTAATTTTTAACATATCTTTTCTCAATCCTCTGTTCAAGATCGCCGGTAAACAGTAATGAAACATTTCCGTAAACCAATTTGAATATTCCGCTCCGTTCATTTGATGAATATTTAAAATACTCTGCTTCATCTTTAGCATTTAGAACATATAACCTGCAATTACCGATCTTTATTATTTGTGAATCATAATACTCAACGGGAACAGAGTGTATATTTAAAAAATTTTCAAGCTTTGTGTCTTTAATTAATGAAGAATCAACTGCCGGTTTATAAATCTTTTCAATCATATTATTCATAACCAGTGAAATAAATCCGCCGTAATGGTCGTTATCAATATGCGAAATAAAACCGTAATCAATTTTATCAATTCCCAGGTAATTTAACAACGGAGTTATCACTCTCTCACCGTAATCAAAATAGACGGCTGCGGCTCCGGCATCTACCAAAGCTATTTCATCGTCGGGAAATTTTATCAGGAACGAATCACCCTGTCCCGTATCAATCATCAAAATACTCAGCTTGTTATCCGGTAATAATTTTTTGTTATCGAGCATGGTAAAAACAATTACATTAATAATAATAAGGATGAGCAGTATTAACTTCGCAATTCTGCCGGTAAATTTCTTTAATGATAATAGAAAGAATATCAGGAAAAAATAGAAAACTACGGCATCATAAATCGAGTAATTGATAATTTTAACAAATGAAAAATTAAGACTGCCTGCAAAATCTATAAACCTGAACAACAATTTTGTTATCAGCTCATTAGCCGATGCATAATACACAGCAATAAATCCTGCGAATAAGTTAAAGAATAACGAAATAAAAGCAAGCCCGATGATTATTCCGATTGCCGGAATAACAACTATATTTGCGGCTAATGCAATTATTGAGATTTTACCGAAATAAATAAGCGTAAAAGGCAGTGTTCCTATTTGTGCGGCAAATGAGACACCCATAAACAGAAGTAAATACCTTAAATATTTCAACTTTATATTTTTCCGCCTAAGGTAGTTTTCTATCAAAGGATAAATAGCAGCGATAGATATTACCGCCGAAAAGGATAACTGAAAACCGGGAGAATAAAGTTCGTTTGGATTTAATGCAAGAATAATTAATGCAGCTATTGCAAGCGAGTTGAAAATGTTACTGCTTCTGTTAGTTAAAAAAGCGATAATAATTACTACAGCCATAACTGTAGCACGAAAAACCGAAGGCGGTACTCCTGTAACGAACATGAAAATCAAAAGTCCTGCTATTGTAAGCGCCGAACGAAGATAAACATTAAATCTTCCGAACAAGAAAAGAAAGATCAGCGCGATAAAACCGACGTGCAAACCGGAAACTGCCAGCACATGAACAACTCCCGAATTAATGAACATTGTTTTTGTTTCGCGGTCAATCTCCCGCCTGTCGGCAAGCAGTAAGCCCTTAAGCAAAGAAACAGTTTGATCATTATAAAGTATCTTTAATTGTTCGTCTATGCTTTTTCTTATTTGAAAGATAGTATTATTGAAAATGTTTGTCTTGTCTATAATTAACTTTATATCGGAATATTTTTTAATCGTTAAAATCCCTATAATCCCTTTCGATTTAAGATAAGCGTTGTAATCAAATTCCCCGGGATTTCTTCTTTCATTCCCCTTTCTAAAATTCCCGGTAACTTCAACAATATTTCCGGGTTTAAATAATGAGTAAAATTTTGCTCTTCCTTTTTTACCCCCTTTCAATTTACAGAGAAGAATTACATCGTCGGTAAATTTTGTATCATTAATTATCAGCGAATCTGATTTTAGATGAAACAGTATTTCATCTTCCCTGCTTAATTCTATTTTAGTTACCTCCCCGGTAACCTTAACATTCTTAGCATTGTAAATACCCGTTAAAGCAGGATTAAATTTTACCCCGCTAACCTGTGCATACAAATTTCCTATCAATATTATAAGTATTAATGATGCAGCCGAAAAAAAGAGAGTGTATTTGCCGGCAGTTTTAAACTTTATCGAAATGATGAAAGAACCCAGAAGCAAAACGGAAAAGACGGCAACGAATAAATAGTTCATAAAAATTATTTTAGCAAGTAAAATTCCAACGGCAAATGCAGCGGTGAATTTTACAACAGGAAAGTCTTTCATCTGCAGTATTTAATTATTGCGGGTTTTACCTGGTCTAATCTTTTAATCGAACTAAACAAATCTTCGGAATACTTACCGGCAGTAATAGTAAGAGCAGGATTTCTTGTATGTGATTTGACGGATAAATCTTCAAAATTTCCATGATCCGAACAAATAATTACTGTGGTTCTGTTGTAATCCATTTCGGTTAAGATAGTAAATAAAAAGAGATCGAGAATATTGTAGATTCTTTTAAATTCATTCTTAATTCTGAAATGCCCCAGGTGATCCATCAAATAAAATTCATACAATGTAAACTTATGTTTCCCGGTTATGCGCAATAGTCTGCGGGCAGCGGTTTGAGGTTTAATCAGCGGAAGATTGTATCCAAGCTTTTCATTCCAGCGGTCGTTTGTGAAATCGGCAGTTAGTGCACTCCCTTTTCTTACATCCGTAATCCTGTTAAACGGTATGTTATTCAACCTGATGCTCGCAGCAGTTACACCCAACCTTGTTTTACCCGAGTTTAAATAATCAAAAAAGGGCTTTGGGTACGCATTAGCAAAATAACTTCCAACATTTTTATTCTTGTAATGAATGAGAATGTGTTTCTCTTTTATTACCGGAATTGTGGTTGAAAAAGGAAACGGCCCGAAATGCTTACCGATAAACTTAGGTGCGTTGAAACCGCAAAACAAAGATGCCTGCCCCGTACCGCTCTGCGGCAGCCCGTTTACCCCGAGATTTGCATCTACAGGAAACAGATATTTTCGATAATTCATCAACGTGGGTTTCTTCAACGACGGGATTGTCCCGAACAGTGTAGTAAATGTATTGAATCCGTATTTGAAGAACGGATTGATGTCTTTGTCTGTTTTTCCTATCCCGATACCGTCAAGAAAAATCATTAATACTGAATGCAAATGCCTATATCTCCTGAAAGATTTATTTATTTATTTTACTTAAGTTAACCGGTAAACTTTTATGTAGTTTAAAGACCGTTAAAACGGTTAAAATTATAAGTTACTGAAACAAAAAAGTTTTTTTGAAACCGTTTTAACGGTTTACCAAAACTACCTGCCAACTTGAGTTATTTTATTTAAATGAACCAGCAAATTTCAATCAATTATTATTATTCTTTTTTGATTCGACAATTACAGTAACCGGTCCTGTATTAATTAATTCGATATCCATCATTGCACCGAAGACTCCGGTTTTAACTTTATCACTCCCGAGATTGAATTCCATTCTTTCAATGAATAACTCATACAGGGGAATTGCTTCACCGGGTTTGGCTGCCTTTATAAAACTCGGTCTGTTGCCCTTTGCTGTTTCTCCGTAAAGAGTAAACTGAGAAATTATTAGAGCTTCACCTTTAATATCTTTCAGTGAAATATTCATCTTTCCGTTTTCATCTTCAAATATTCTCAGGTTGCTGCATTTGTCGGCAACAAAATTTACATCGTCCGGTGTATCGTTTGTTCTTATTCCCAATAAAATCGCCAACCCGTTTCCGATTTTAGCTTCGTAATTTTTTTCAGAAATTACAACTGATGCCTGACTGACCCGTTGTACAACCGCCCTCACTTTTTAGTCCCGCAAATTATTCTCTCGATATTTTGGTAATCGTTGATGATCGATATCTCCGAAAAATTATTCCCGGTCATAATTTCCTTAACTTTTGCCGACTGCCCCTCCCCTAATTCGAAAAACAGCTTACCGTTATTTTTAAGGATTTTAAAAGCTGTAGCTGTAATAGCGTGATAAAATTTATACCCGTCCGAAAAATCCGTTACCGCAACCTTCGGCTCAAAATCTTTAATTTCTTTTTGAACCCGCCCGAATTCATCTGCAGAAACATACGGCGGATTTGAAACTAAAATATCAAATTTTTCTGATGATGAAAAATCAAAATTTAAAATATCGGCTTTTATGAAGTGAACCCTGTTAGTAAATGGATGTTTGCTGAGATTTTCTAATGCTAGCTCGATCGAATTATCTTTAATATCCATCCCTGTTATAAAAGCATCCGGTAAATTTGCCGCAAGCGCAATACTAATGTTTCCGCTGCCGCTGCCAATATCTAAAATTGTTAACCTGTCATTTTCATTTACAGAATTGATAATCGCTTCAACGAGTAATTCTGTTTCTGGTCTGGGTATCAGCACAGCAGGATTAACTTTGAATTCGATTCCATAGAATTCAACAGTGCCGGTTATATATTGTAAAGGTTCGAATTGCGCCCGTCTTTTTAAGCACGCCCTGTATTTTATTATTTCATCCTCACGCATCGGTCTGTCAAACATCAGGTATAGATTTAGTCTTTTACAGTGCAGCGTGTCCGCAAGTAATATTTCGGCATTTGCCCGCGGAGATTCGATTCCTTTTTCTGCAAGATATTGTGTCGATTTTTGAATTGCTTTTAACACAGTCAGTATCATTTTGAAAAATTTTTTTGTTGGAAAGTGTAATTTAGAAAAAGTAGAGGTTAATCCACAAGAAAGAAATAGATTATTAAACCGAAATTTATTTGAAGCGCCACAAAAGTTATCCCGGATACGAGGTCTAACCTATTTGTCTGATCAAGTAAGGAAGGATCGCCGGATTGCCGGTACTCATCATATCTATTATCGGCTTTTAATTTGAAGAAGGCGGTAGTGGCTCCGAGAGCAACCATACTCCCCGCTAATATTTTAAAAAGAGCTTTATCAAAAAAATTTCCGTTACCCGGTTTACCGATGTATTTAAGCTTAACGGGCAGATGCCTGGCTATTTGAGAGTAATTAATTGTAAGCCCCCGGTAGCCGGGTTTTTCAAGCCGGATATTTTTTAAATATGCCGGAATCAATAACGGTGTATATCCGATTAATGAATCTGCGCTATATACATAAGCATCCTGCGGGTCGGTATCGAGAAATACTTTTTTTATAAAATTATAATCGACTTTTATAACATCGCAGCCGGTTACTGTTATTGTATCGATAAAAGTTTGTGCATCCCATCTATCGCTGTTTTCAAGGGCAGTAATTTTATGATCTCCTTTTGCTATT
>BDSV01000144.1 GCA_002898075.1 bacterium BMS3Abin03 | reverse complement strand
AAGTCCCTCTCTTTTCAAGAGAGTTATTTAGAGCTTGCCCCGAATTTATTTCGGGGGTGAGTTTACTAGTTTTCACACAACCTCTAAAGCAGACGGGAAGCGATAATTTTTTTGAATAATGAACACTGATTAACGATTTTTGATTTTGGAAGTTTTTTATTTTTATTCTTTTCACATAAATGAATTTAGGTGTTAATGATATGCTTTTCCATTAACATCCAATTTCAATTGGGTGAAAAAAAATAAGTTACCACCACCGGGCTAAACTGTTTTAACCGTTTTTTACAATCACGAAACACTCCGTGACGGGTGCTGCAAACATCTTTTTTGAATAATAAATATATCATTTTCATTCGTCCCTTGCGGGACTTTTTATTCTTTTGTTTTTTTTCCGCCAATAAATTGACGGGCTATTTTCATTTATCCCTGGCGGGATATTTCCTGTATATTTTTAATGATAAAGAAAATGTCCCGATGGGACATTATACTATTAGCCCGGCGATTCATCGCCGGGTAATTTATACAAACCAAACACAAGTTTAGTCCCATCGGGACGATTGAGAGATTATAAGCAGCCCCGCCTTTCAAGGCGCTGTAAAAATACACACCCTCAGCGGGCTTCACCTCAACCAAACGCCGGAATATTGGAGGTTTTTACACTAACTTAACTTTCTTTTTCCTCACTCAACGTTTTCTTTATACCGCATTATCGGCAACAGAAACATATACTTCACCATTTTTTACATTCACCTTAAATGGTGTTAAAGGTCTTGGCGGCGGACCGCTTATGTTAATTCCATTAAGATCGTATTGACCATTATGACAAGCACACCAGATGCGTTCCAAATCAGCTCTGTATTGTACTATGCAACCTAAATGAGTACAGGTTGCAGTAAAAGCTCTTAATTCACCTTTAGGCGTATCAATAAGTATTGCCGGTATTTTCCCAAACCTGAAAATCATTCCACTATTAGGTTTAAGTTCACCAACCTTTGCAGCTATGACAGATTTAACTACCGGTACGTTTTTCTTAGGCGGGATAAGATAACTGAATACCGGATAAAATATCGATGCCAGTAATGCAAATGCTGAAGTCCCCAATAAATAATTTAAGAAACTCCGTCTCGATTTTAAATTTGATTCTTCTTCTTGGTTATCATTCATTTCTTTTCACCTATGTTAAGTTAAGTTCCAAATTTCAATGTACAATTATTTTTTAAATAAAATATTTATCCCGGTTCAAATATAAACGATTTAAAAACCGTAGATAATAAATTATTTTCTTTCACTATTCGAAAACCTGCTGCTTTTACGTTTTCAGCGGTTCGACGATTAATAAAAAAACCGCCTCGTTTAACCGTTATAAAATTAAAAGCATTGAATAGCTTTGCAAGTATTTTATTTTCGGGTAAAACATGTTCTAATAAATATAGCTTACCATCTGGTTTAAGTATCCTCCTGATTTCTCTTAATCCAACCACCGGATCCGGGACCGAACAAAATACAAATGTAGCCACAACCTGATCGAACGTTGCATCGGCAAACGGGAGATGTTGTATATCGGTTTGAATTAATATTTTTGTTTTTTGTTTGCTTTTTAATTTAGCTTTGCGCAGCATCCCTTCGCTAAGATCAACTCCGATAGCCATAGAACCTGCCGGATGGTAGTTAAAGTTTTTCCCCGTACCAACCCCCACTTCTAAAAACTTCTGATTACCAATGTTTGAGAATAATTGTTTCCGCCATCTTCCATAAAGAAGTATCTCGGCGGGAAACTCAAAAAGATCGTATAATCCTGAGTTACGATTGTATTTATTTCTTGTTATCGAAGTTGTCGTTTCCATCATTACTGATCTGTCAATTGGTTTTCGCTATCTGCAAGTACACACTATTTTAATTGGTTTTCGGATTTTACAATAAACTCATCTCTTTTTACCTGTCCCCGATTTTTGCGGGAAGATAGGATAAAGGTGAGTTTATAATAAAACCAAAATCCGAAAATCAATTTGTAAAAGGTATATATCTCAATACTCATTAAATTTAGAAGTAAAATTCTAATTGAAGTTGAGTATATTATTCGAATTAACTATACTCATCTGATTTTTAACTACTAAGTTTATATTAACTTTCAAATTACTGCCAAGTGCGGATAAAACCGGGCAGCATTTCAACGCCGAATCTTTTAGATCTATTAGTTTATTCTTATCGGCATTACTTTCAACTACTACATTAATGTTTATTTCTTCTATTTTCGAATCGTCGCTTATGCTGAAGAAATAGGAATAATCTAATTTTGCATCCACCATTACTTTTAAATCCTTTAATAGGATTCCTCTTATGGAAGCACTGTTGACAAATGAGCTTGCATAGGAAGCCGCTATACCGAAAAGAAAATACTGAATCGGCTCCGGCTGACTATCATTACCTCCGAGATACGATGAATTATCCGTTTTAACAACAGCATCACCTTTCGGGTATTTTAGAGATGCCTTAAACTGCCAGAATTCATTACTGGAATTCCACTGCCCGTCAACAGCAACTTTCCGATTCGTTAAAGAAAGATTATCGTAAATTTCTTTTTCGGTTGAAAAAATTTTATCAATATCAACATTATTGATTTTCATTATCTTACCTTTTCCAAACTATTAAAATTAGTTTTTAATTACACATTATTCAATAATCAATTTTCCACTAAGCATGCCCATCGCGCAATGGAAATCGTATTCACCGGGCTTATCGATATTTAATTCCACCGGAATAGTTTTGAAAGGGGTAAGAGTAGCCCTTACACCAAGATCGCTGAAAATAACTTCTTCGGAACATGCTGCGGTTTCTTCTCTAATAAAATTTAATTTAATCGGTTTACCCGATTGAAAAATAAGGACATCGGGAGTATAACCGCCTTTAACTTTTATTACAGCTTCCTGGACTCCGCTATCTGAAGTCTGAATTTTAACTGCCTTTGCTTTAGAAAACCAGAAATACCAAGCAACCCAGCCAGCTAATCCCAGCCCTGCAATTATTACAAATATTTGATCTGCCGTCATTTTCTTATCACCTCTCTATTTCCAAGTTGATTTGAAATTTCTTAATCGGTTTGCGTTTGTTACAACGGTAACTGAGCTAAATGCCATTGCTGCACCTGCCAGCATCGGCGATAACAGGATACCGAAGAACGGGAACAGTAACCCGGCAGCAATCGGTAAACCCAAACCGTTGTAAAAGAATGCACCGAAAAGATTTTGCCTGATATTCTTCATAGTTGCTTTAGAAAGTTGAACAGCAAGTACAACTCCTTTTAGACTACCTTTAATTAAAGTAATATCAGACGCTTCAATAGCTACATCTGTTCCGGTTCCAATTGCAAAACCGATATCTGCCTGTGCTAAGGCAGGTGCATCGTTTATGCCGTCGCCAACCATTGCCACAACTTTTCCCTCATTATGCAATTTCTGAACATTAAATGCCTTATCCTCAGGAAGCACTTCCGAAAATACACGATCGATTCCTACCTGTTTTGCAATTGCATTTGCTGTCCGGCTGTTATCACCGGTTATCATTACTACTTCCAGTCCTATTTTCTTTAATTTAGCAATCGCTTCTTTCGAATCCTGTTTTATTACATCTGCAACTGCAATAATACCACCTGCTACTCCATCGATTGCAACGAACATCGGGGTTTTACCTTCATCTGCGAGCTGCTTACTTCTTTCTTCAAGTTCGGCAAGCTCGATTGAATTTCTTTTCATCATTTTCAAATTACCTAAGAAAACTTTCCTGTCATCAACCGTCGATTCGACACCATAGCCGGGAGATGCGTTAAAGTCTTTAGGTTCGGAGAGAGTTAGGGATTTATCTTTAGCTCCGTTAATTATCGCTTCGCCTAACGGGTGCTCCGAAGCTTTTTCAACGCTTGCACTATAGCTTAAAATTTCCTCGGTAGTGAAACCATTAATCGCTATTACATCTGTAAGAGACGGTTTTCCTTCGGTAATAGTTCCTGTCTTATCCAGAACAATCGTATCAAGCTTTTGAGCTGTTTCAAGTGCATCACCGCTGCGAATCAATATTCCGTTCTCTGCACCTTTCCCTACACCCACCATTAAGGATATTGGAGTTGCCAGTCCAAGTGCGCAAGGACATGCAATTACTAAAACCGTGATGAAAGTTATTAATGCATAAATTAAATTCGGATCGGGACCAAAAACATACCAGGTTATAAATGTGAATATTGCTATAATGATAACCGCCGGTACAAAATAACCGGCAACTTTATCAACAATTTTCTGAATCGGAGCTTTGGAGCTTTGTGCCTGCTCAACCATTTTTATTATCTGCGATAACGCAGTGTCTTTACCAACTTTGGTTGCTTTAAATTTGAATGAACCGGTTTTATTGATCGTTCCGCCGATTACTTCATCATCTATTCCCTTTTCAACAGGTATGGCTTCACCTGTAATCATCGATTCATCAACAGCAGATGATCCATCTGTAATTACCCCGTCAACAGAAATCTTTTCGCCGGGTCTAACTACAATGATATCATCCAGCACTACTTCTTCCACCGGAATATCAATTTCTGTATTGTTGCGTAATACGCGTGCTGTTTTCGGCTGCAATCCAATAAGCTTTTTTATTGCTTCAGAACTTTTTCCTTTAGCTCTGATTTCAAGCGCCATGCCTAGAACAACCAAAGCAACAACAACAAATATCACATCAAAAAACTGATCTGCTAATCTTTCTTCGGGGAAAACACCCGGAAAATATGTCGCTACTGCAGAGTAAACCCACGCCGCAGTTATTCCTGTAGCTATTAAAGTATGCATATTTGCCGATCTGTTTTTAAAAGCCGCCCACGCCCCTTTATAAAACTGAGAACCCGACCAAAACATTACAGGCAAACTCAGGATGCTCATAGCAATCCAGATCAATCTTAAAGTTTCTGTGCCCCTTTGAAACTGTTCAGGTAAATTCCAGATTGTGGGATAGCTAAAAAATATTACCGGCAGAGACAATACGGCAGCAAATAAAAATTTCTTCATAAGAGTTTTATATTCCCTCTCACGGGCTGCCTGGTTTTCATCAATTTCCTCTTCATCTTTTTTATCGTCACCTGGCTCCGGTTTGATTCCCGAAGTATCATAAGTTTGAAATCCAAGTTTTTCAATTTCCTTCTTGATGTTTTTTACATCCATCACACCGGGAATATATTTTATTATCGCCATCTCCGTGCCGAGATCGACACTTGCTGAGAGAACACCGCTTGCCTTACTTAATGCTTCTTCAATTTTACTGACACACGACCCGCAATACATTCCTCTTATTCCAAGTTCCAACGTCGCCTGTCCGGTTTTGTAACCAGCATTTTTAATCGCATTGATTATTTCCACAGTGGTAACTTTGCCGGATTTAAATTCAACATGAACCATTTCTGTAGTATAATTAACCTTCGCTATTTTAATACCCGGCAGTTTTTTAATTTCCTGTTCGATAGTATTAACACAGGTTATACAATGTAAACCAATCACGGGGAGAGATATCTTTTCGATACCGTAATTTGTTTTCCTATAACCTGCTTCACTTATCATAGTTTTTTCGATATATTTCATCGGATCTACTGCAAATTTATCCTGGCAGCTTTCCGAACAGAATTCATACAGTTTACCGTCAATATCAAAATAATATTTTGAAGGTGTTTTTACTTCCATGCCGCATACTGGATCGTGTGTCATTTGAATATCCTCCTATTTCTTCTTACAGAAATACATTAAATTATTGGTTATTATCTTTGTTGTGATGAGAATCGTGATCGGAATTATTCCCGCTTTCATTATTCTGGTTATTCTTATCTTTCATCATATCTTTATTACAATTCTTCTTCATTCCATCATTCATCTTCCCGTCTTTCATCGTATCATTTCCCATCATCGTCTTCATCATCTTCATCATCGTTTGATGCATCTCAGGATTATTCATCATAGTTTTACACATTTCCTTCATGCCATTTTCGTCACCCTTTGTATTATCCATCATTTTATTCATCATCATTTTCCGCATTTCATTATTCGAAGCAATTTTATCCATACAATCTTTCATCATTGTACTATCGCTCGTCATTGTGTTCATTTTCATCACGGGTTTATCTTCTTTAGTTTCCTGTGCATTAGATGTGCTTAACGCAATAAACGAAATAGCAACCATTACTACGATATAAAATAATTTTTTGTTAAGCATTTCTGCCTCCTTAAATTTGTTTAATAATTATTTAATGACAGCAACCATGTCCCTTATGGCTATTATGATTTTTGTGAACTTGGTGCTTGTCTGGAATCGGATTGTTTGAATTAATTTTCTGAATATTCTCTTTTCCTTTAAGAAAAATATTTTTGAACGGGATGAACAATATCAAAAGAATAATTCCTAAACCAATGAGCAGTTCCATATTCAAATCCTCTCCATTTAATTGAATCTTAAGCTTAATCCCAAAGTGCGTGCCATAACTTGATAGTGCGTTTTCTGTAAATATTCGAATGTTTCGGCACTTGAGTAGCTTGAATATTTAAATTTTTTAATTGAGTTTTAAAAAATTGAACTGTGCGATTTCAAACTTATTTTAAAAATCAGGGAGTTAAAAAAAGAGTTTTAGTTGGTAATTATAAAAAAGCGGAATGCGTATGTTTAACTACCCCGAACATACTTAGCGCGGGTAAACCGCAAATCGAGAAATTATCTTAACCCTGCCGATATACAGAAACTAATGCATTGTTCTAAATTTCTAATTAACCTGATTATTCTAATTTCTAATCAAATAACAATTCACAATAAAACATACCATTTCTTGAAGCCCTATGCATGCAGTTTTTGATTGTTTGTTTTGTACAATGTTCATTTTTTATAAAATCCCAACTAAGGTCGGGATTTTATCCTAAGAATTGCAAAATATTATTTCGCTTTAATTTCTTAACATAAAAAACAAAAATATTGTTAAGGATAATATATTGTACACGTGGAAACAATTTTTATCAGTTCAATCTAAATTTTCAAAACTAAGGTTTATCAAATCCAATATAAACATACCCGATACCGCCTGTGGTTTCCCCGCTTCTTTTTTTCATTACCACTTTGCATCGGGATAACCAGTAAGATAACCCTAACATTTCTATTTCCTGCCCTTTGAAACTTGGTGAAATTTTAATCTCAAATTGATTTTCCGGAGATCTAAATTGCCAGTCTAATTTAAACTTATCGTTGGATAATTCGACGGATAGAATAGTATCTGCATTAGCAGTGAATTTGTGTAAAATCCGGTATTCCCCATTACTGTCGGATAAAAGCATGGTATTGATTTCAGGAAAAGTTCCACTATGGTAAATAAGAACATCCGTAGTATCGTTAAAATGAAGAGCAAAAATATCACTCAGTGCATCTTGTTCGGGTTTGTCTCCCCATTGATGCTGGAATATACCAATACCATCTAATTGATATTCTTTACCTGCATAAAGCATTTGCGCTGAAACTTTTCCTCTCGGTATGGCATATACACGATTAAAACCTTCATCACTTACTGCTAACTGACCGATATCAACAGGTTTCTTCAAAGGATTATATTTTAGAGAAATGCTAAAATCATCCATTTCAATCTTAACATTATACGGACCACCTATGGGATTACGTTCTAATACATTGTCGCTGTAATTTTCCATCAACCGACCTACAGTGTGAGTTGTACTGCTAAATAACGGCAATTGTATTTTCGAAAAATCTTGATATTCTTTTTTCTGTACGTCTGCCACTACAGCGTAAAGTCCGCTTGCTTTAATGCCTATTATCTTTCCCGTAAAGAAAAATATGGCTACACCGAATTGCAGTCCATCATCAGTTTCGATATGAGTAAATAAAGACCAGGCTTCAAAATCGGCATCCTCATGTCTGCCGTCATCATCCGGATATTTCAGAGTTTGCGCATTTACCGGCTGAACCAGCGCGATGATAAAGAATGTTGAGTACAACAAAATTGACAGGATTTTATAGTATCTTTTATAAAAATATAATTTAATGCTGATGTTTTGTATGATCATCCAAGTTATCTTTGTTTATATACTTTTCAGGATCTTGCTCGAATTGTATCTTGCACAAAGCGGTGCAGAAATAATAAGTCTTGCCTTTGTAATCTAATTTTTCTGCTTTGGAAATATCCTTAATTTCCATTCCACATACAAGGTCGTATATCATAATATTATTCCTCTCGATTTAATAACCTAAATTATTCTTTTGAATTATAGCGGTATTATAAAAAGTTTTGTTAAAACAAAGCAGAGCTAAAAAATGCAAGTATAATTACTCCCTTTGATTTGCCCTGCTTTAAATTCACTTTTTTATAAGATTTAACTTATGACTTTTTACCTATAAATTTTTGCCCATCACTGCTGAGATTCTTCATATACTTTTCAGGATTTTCGAGAAAAGTTTTTTGATGGTTCGCACTGGGACAGCAAAAACCTATTGTCTTTCCATTGTATTCAACAGTTTCAGACCTCGGACTAACTTTCATACCGGAAACCGGGCAGTATTTATTCCAAGCTACCTTTACGGTTTTAATATTGTTTTCACCGGCAATATTCTGGGATTCTACCAGTGGATTTTCAGTTGTTGCATTAATACTATTGGGGTCTTTAACTTGGAAACCTCGTTTAACAAGATTGTCGGCTGCTTGATTAAGGGAAAGTTCTTCAAGGACCATTCCGCATTTGGGATCTTTAGCTGGTGTATCGGATAAAACATTAGCGTTCATGGGGCATTGATAAACTTTACCATCTTTATTTTCATCAATCGCCTGAAGGTCGATAACCCCATTACGAACGATAGATTCGGTTTCGGACATCTTACCTGTTTCTGTAGAATCAGATATCGATTTGTTGTCCATCATTTTGTGATTCATCAATTGTCCATTTACGTTGCCATGGTTTTGCTCTTTTTTGTCATGTTCTTGAGCAAGAGAAATACTGGTAACGATGAATACGGTTAATGAAATTGTTAAAACGAGTTTTAATGTTCTGTTAAACATTATTATTTCTCCTTTAGTGTGTTGTAAATTATTAATTAAAGATTTTCGAAATCATTTTCTCTTCCGTTTTTAATTCTTTATAGCTTTATCAGCAAGAGATACGAAAATTTAGCCGTCGTCGCTGTGACCTGTTTGTGTTTTTCCAAACTTTTGTTTTTCAATTAAATAAAAAATTTCCAGGGAAATAGTTATTGCAAGTATCATTGTTGTAAATATTCTACCATGTTCTAAATTAAATGCACAGCTTTTATACTTAAATTGATTCGTTCACATTTGATCATCGGTTATAACTTCCATTCAAAACTTCTTGTCCCGATTCTCCCTTCATAAGAAAGTATTAATT
>BDSV01000143.1 GCA_002898075.1 bacterium BMS3Abin03 | reverse complement strand
ATCTGCATATTCCCAATAAATTATGTATACGCCCTTTCTCTTCATCACTAACATTTTCCTTTGATAATATATCCTTACACAATTTGTCAGCTTGTTCAAACTTGTTCAAGTCAAATTCTGCATAAGCGATTTCTACTAGCAGTTTGTTCTTTTTAATTTCATCATTAACCTTCGGAACTAATGTTTTTAATAGATCTTGCCCTTCCTCTATGCTTCCAGCACCAATTAATGCATTTCCTTTTAATATATATAGTTCTAATAATTGATTTTTCTGAAGAATATCTAAATTAATTTTATTAATTATTTTTAACGCCGCATTAAAATCACTTAACTTAGATAGTGTTTCAACCAACCTGAATCTCACATCATTCTTTTCAACTTCATCTAAAGGCAAACTTAACAGATGCTCTAGAATCTCCCGCATATAGCTAAATGCAGAAAATTCTTTCGCACTGTTTAATTCTTCGATTAAAACACTATAACAGGATTTATAGTCTTCCGCAAGTTCATACTGTCTGGCAAGTTCGTTCCGATCAAAAGCAGGGATTTTTTCTTTTAGTTTTTTTGCAAGCGAGTAATGAAATTCAATTTTGTTATCGATGAGAGAATAAATATGTTTTTTCAGCCCGTCTGAAGTAATAACAGGCGCGGTATTCGAACCAAACTTTTGGATTATATTATGATATTCAAGAGTTGACAGCTTCCCGGAAAGTTCTGCCGAATTGATATTTAATAATTCTTTTAGGATTTGCCTGCCTATGCTTCCTTCAAAAGCCGATAATACCTTAGCTACATCGAGTTCATCATCGGTTAGTTTGGATAAGCGTAAATCATAAATTGTCGCTAATGAGCCATCAAGTATTTTTAACTCTTCCTCGCTTTCAGTTATCAATACTTCATTGGGTTCATAACGTATAATTTGTAAAAGAATAATGTCACGAATAAAGTCAACAATATTACCCGGTAATAGATCGGCATAATTCAGGATAACATTTACCAATGACTCCTTCGGAAATCCGGAATAGAAAGCAAGGTTAATATATTTTGTTAACTGATCGGATGTGAATGAACCGATAGTTATTTCCCTAAGGTTATTTATTCTGCGGGATTTATATTCCAGGTCTGAAGATTCTCCCAATATTATTTTTATCCCGTTAACTTGCAATATGGGAATCAATTCGGTTAAGATTTCAATAGTAAAGATATCATACGAGTTAAAGTCATCTAATAGTAAAATGAATTTGCTTTTCCCGGTTATCTTAGAAAATACCGGTTGTATATCTTCAAGGAAATCTTTTTCATCTTTTCTTACGAATGATGTTATTTCGTCTATCTCTGATCGGCTTAAAACAGAATAGACCACATCGGAAAAAATAATTTTTTTTATGATATGTTTAATTAAATCAAATCCTGATTTTGCCTGCGTATTTTCAATAAGTATTGAGCTGTTAGTCATATAAAACAGTTGGTTCAGCAACGAACTTTTTCCCGCACCGTCAAAACCTTTAACAACAAACACTTCGCTGCTGCTCATATCGTTTATATATGTGCCTAAAATATTAATCGCATCCTCCCTGCCGCTAAAAACCTTTGCCGGTATAAGGTAACGGTAATCATCTAATCTTAGCTCTATATCGAGATCATTCAGTACTTGTAATCCGCTGGAATATCGATTTCCCGGGTCTTTGCTCAGAAGTTTTTTAACAACTTTTATTAACTGTTCCGAAAACTTATCCGATTCGGGAAATTCAAATTCATCTTCAATCTGTGCTTTATAAATTTCAATTTCTTCTGTAGCACTAAACGGATACCGATTATAAATAACCTGGTAAAGCAAAATTCCCATCGAATAAAAATCGACCCTGTGATCGTGCGGTTCTTTTTTCAGTAGTTCGGGTGCAATGTATTGTGCGGATCCTTTTATCGTTTTATCTGCTCGTTCGGGAATGAATTCCGAGAGACCCATATCAATTAATTTTAAATGCCCGCCGGTGTTTGTCTCGCTAACAAGTATATTCTCGGGTTTAAGATCATAGTAGATAAAATTGGCTTGGTGTAAATAATAAAGTACGGTACAAATTTGTTTTATTAAAATTCTTAACGAATCTTCGTCTGTAATCATATCCGACTTAAGCAGCTCGACCCCATCAAAGTACTCCAGAGTAATAAATTTAGACCCGGGCTCGACATTACCATCCGCATCCATTTTAACCGCAGTGCCTATATCATAAGCTTTAATGATATTCGGATGATCGAGTTTTCTTAAGATAAAATACTCATCCCTGAAAGATAAAATCTCCTTATAACCGGCATCTGCCGGCAGGCATTTAAATGCAAATTCCTTACCGGGAAACTCAACATCATCACAAAGAAAAACTCTGCTTCTGCCTTTACCGATAAGTTTTTTTATTTTAAATCTTTCGTTGATCATCTTTCAATCCGGGGATTTAATATAGTCTTTAATCTTCTTCCCACATCGTTTGCAGAAAATAAAGTAACAATAAGAGTCAGACCGGGGAACACAATCATCCACCATGCTTTATTATTAATAATATATTGCTGACCCGCTTCAATCATAGCACCCCACGAGGGATATGAGCTGCCGGTGCCCAATCCTAAATAACTTAAAGCCGATTCTGCAAGTATAACATTGCTAAATTGAAAAACAATATTCACTAATACGGGCACCAAAATTACAGGCAGTATTTCTTTAAGAAGTATTTTACTGTTTCTCATCCCGATCATTTTTGCCGAAATAATATAATCTTTCCTTTTCGCAGATATAACTTCACCTTTCACAATTTTAAAAAGACTCATCCAGCCGGATATGCCCAGCACTATTATAACAGAGAACAACGTATTTCCGAATAGTGCAAGTATAAGTATAATTAAATAAATAACCGGGAACGCCAAAAACAAATCCGTGATTCTGCTTAAGAAAACATCAAGTGCTCCGCCGTTAAAACCTGCAGCAAAACCGAACGACAACCCGATCAATAATGAAACTAAGACCGAGCCGACTCCAACAAGAAGAGAAATTCTTGCACCATAAACCAACCTTGTAAATATGTCTCTTCCAAATTCATCCGTTCCGAAAGTATAAAATCTTATTCCAATTACCGGGTTTCCACGGGTTATTTTAATGTCGGACAAGCTTACACTTTTCTCAATTCCCTTTTGAGTATAAATGATTTTATTCGAGATTACATTCACCTTATCGGCAAAGATAAGGTTATCATTATATATGGGTTTAATTAATGTTTTTTTCAAACGAATAAATTCTTCTAAAAACGACAAAGTATTGTTTTCTTTTTCTTTTAAATGAATAACTTTTACATACGTAAACGGCGAGAGCAATTTTGTTACCCTTAAATCTTTCTGAAACTCCGGGTTTTCATCGGTAATAATCGGTGCGAAAACAAAAGCAAAAAATAAAAGTAATAATGTTATAAAAGAAAAATTAAGCCCTTTTCCCAGCCATAATAAATTCTTTTTAAAGACAACCAAAGCTATCGGCGTTATAATAAATAATAGAATCGAAGCAAAAGCATCGACTAATCTGAAATCAATTTGTTTAGTTATTTGCCCGAAGCTTGTGAATATCAGACTTACAAACCATGACAACAGCAGGATTAGATTCATTAAAAATTCAAAACGAAAAAATATTATCGCAAGCCAAAACAGAACTAACAGATGCCATATTTTAAACTTGCCCATCAATTCATCAGCCCTTTAATTAATCGTTTATCAATTTTCATTTTTACCAGGTCGGCAACAATATTGCTTAAAATCATTAATGCGCCTGCCGTAAAAGTACAACCTATTACTAACGGATAATCTCTCGAGGTAATAGAATCGATCGTAAGTCTTCCCATACCGGGTAAACCGAAAATCACTTCGGTAATTAATGTTCCGCCCAACAATATCCCGAACTCTATCCCCGCTATGGAGATCAGCGGTCTGAGTGCATTTGGAATAACATGTTTCTTCAAGATTGTTTTTTCATCCGTTCCGCTCGAACGAAGGAATAAAATGAAATCCTGCTGATAAACTTCCTCCAGATTATCCCTTAGATATTTATAAAACAGGGCTATGCCCGCAGCCGATAGTGTGATTAATGGAAGCGTTAAATGCAGGAAATAATCTCCAAGCTTTCCCATTAATGAAAATGAATCGAAGTCCAGTGATTTCAATCCGGATGAAGGGAACAAATCCAACTGAACGGAGAACAGGTAAATTAAAAACACACCGAGAACAAAAGCAGGCGTAGCGTAAATAAGCAAAGATAATTTTGTAATAATTTTGTCGGATTGTTTTCCGGCATTACTCATAGATTTTAAGGCAAGATAGAATGAAAAAATAATTTGAATAATAAAACTGATCGAAGCAAAAACCAGGGTGAACGATAAGTACTGCCAGACAACTGAAAGAACCGGTAATTTATCGTTATATGAAAATCCGAAATCCCCGGTAAAAATATTAGTTACAAAGCTAAAATACTGTTCGAGTATCGGACGGTCTAAATGGAAACTGCTTGTTACTTTTTGCGCAAGCTCGGGACTGAATTTTGCAGATAAGAATTTTTGTGATGGATCGCCGGGAGAAAGTCGTATAAGAATATATATGAAACTTATCAGCAAAAAGAGAGTAATTACCGAACTGATTATTCTCCCTATAAATGCCTTTATGAATTCCTTATTCATATATTGTTATTTTTTAAGCGACCATTCCCAACAATGTGTAATTGCACCGAGCGGGGTTATATTAATATTTTCAACTCTTTTATTAATACCAACAATATCCGCTATCCAATACATAAACGTAACCGGCTCATCTTCGTGAATTATTTTTTGAAACTTATAATACAATTTTTTTCTTTGCTTATCCGGCAGATTTTTATCGAGTTCATCCATCACAGCATCCGCTTCTTTATTCTGATAGCTAACAAAATTAAGGTGCGTGTTTTGGAGATCGGAATACCAGTAAGCTTTCAGCTCAAGCGGAATAGGAATATACCAGGCGATCATCCATGCATCCAAACTTTTACTACTTAACATGTCTATGAACGCACCGAGTTCAAGCGATTCTGGAGTCATATCGATCCCAACTGCATTCAGATTATTCCTCATTATTGTAGCGGCATATTCTCTTAACGGGTTCCCGGATGGATAGGTTAGTTTGAAGCTGAACTCAATTCCGTTTTTATCGATCACACCGTTATTATCGGAATCCTTCCAACCTTCCCGTTCAAGCATGGTTCTTGCTTTACCGGGATTATATTCATAGGGCTTGATTTCGGAGTCATAATAACTTTTGAATATCGAAGAAACCGGACCAACGGCGAGTTCGCCGTAATTGTAAAGATATTCTTCAAGTATTTCTTTCCTGTTGATAGCATGCGTAAGTGCGATTCTAACATTCCTGCTTCCAAATAATTTATTAGGAGTTATTCCGCCTCCCTGCGAGTAAACCAGGGGATCAATATTGTTCCATCCTACGTAATCATACTCTCTTCCGTCTATCGTTTTAAGCACAATATTATCGTTGTTTTTCAAGCTGCTAACATCTTCTGTGCTGATCAGCTCCATTAAATCGATCTCGCCCTTTTTAAGCTGCGTCAACCGTGATGTGTAATCCGGAATGACTTTAAATACCAGTTCCTGCACATTATCCGGATTGTACAAAAATGAATTTTTATTTGCACTTAAAGTAATAAACTGACTTCTTTCCCATTTTTTTACTACAAAAGGTCCGTTAGTTACCGGATTAAAATTAGCATCTGCCGTGGATAGATTATTTCGTTCGAGCTTTTCAAAAATATGTTTGGGAATTACGGGATGAACAATATCGATCAATCTCGGATATGAACCCGGTTTAAAATTAATCTGCAAAACATAAGGCGATTTAAGATCGAAAGTTTTTTTAACATCGATATGATTCTCTTCATCCGTATAAAGATCTTCAAAAAATCCGTACAGCCGGCTCTGTACATTGGGATCGGAATAAAGATCGAGCGAAAAGATTACATCCTCAGCCGTCAACGGTTCACCGTCAGACCATTTAACATCATCTCTCAAATAAAAAATTACAAAAGAAGAATCATCCGCCCATTCCCATTTTTTTGCAAGCATAGGGAAGGCATCCAACCCGCCCTTCTCATCATTCCATCTAAAATCAGCCAGACTTAAATATAACAACTCTGTAATCGAACCTTCATCGACCGTAAAAGCGAAAAGCGGATTAAACGTATTAACGTCGGCAGGAATTCCAATAACAATCCGGTCTGTGGAAACTTTATTTGTGCTGCAGGATAAGAGAAAAAATACTATAAAGAAAAAAGGCAGAAGTTTTTTAGTTCTCATTGCAAGAGTTTTTATGATTTGTAATAATTTTAACTTTAATTTATTATTTTGTCAACTAAATTAAAAATAAGATTTTAGGCAAGATGCTTAAAGTTAATATTGAAAATATTGCCCTAAAGAGTGATAACGGTTATTACTCGCTTTTAAAAAAGATTAATTTCGATTTAAACGCCGGGAAAATTTATACAATTCTCGGAAAGAACGGATCGGGAAAATCGACCTTGATTAAATCGCTAACAAATCTGCTTAATAAAAATCTTTTTTCAATTGAGGGTACCATTCTGTTTGAAGGCAAAGATATTCTTGTAATGAATCACATCGAATTACTTCAGATAAGATTAAACAGGATCAGGTATGTTTTTCAGGATGCGGTAAACAGTTTCGATCCGCTTAAAACATTCGATTATTATTTTAAAAATTCTTTCGCCGGCAGAAAACAAATTGATGAATTATTGGAATATTTTCTTCTGCCCGGCTACGATGAAATCTCACGGTTATACCCCTACGAAGTTAGCGGAGGAATGGCACAACGATTAAGCACAATCCTTGCATTTATCGCACAGCCCGATTTGCTAATTCTCGATGAACCGACATCGGGAATCGATTATACAATTGCCAACCTGCTGCTGCTTAAGTTAAAAGAATATGTGAATGAGGTCAATCGGTCGGTTTTACTTGTAACACAGGATATTAACTTTGCCGAAAAGGTAAGTGATGAAATTACTTTCCTCCATAACCGGACTTTATCTGCTTTTGAAAACAATAAGGATTTCTTTGCAAAGACGGATAACGAACAATTGATAGATTTCAGAAAATCTTATGAAGAATTGATATGAACCGGGAACTGATAAAAGTCGAACGCTTATCTTTTACCGCAAAGAGCGATGAGTCATTAATCAAAAAAGGGAAAGATGTTGAAATACTAAAAGATATTTCATTTGCCGTTAACAAAGGTGAAGTAATCGGCATTTGCGGTGAATCGGGCGGAGGTAAATCGACTCTGGCAAAGTTAATAGCGGGAGTATTGCAGCCGACCTCCGGTAAGATTGTTTTTAACGGCGAGAGGAAACAGAACGGTATAAGTAAAATCCAGATACTTTTTCAGAACAGCAGCGATCTTTTAAATCCATACAGAAAAGTGGGGGATATTATAACCGAAGCGTTAAAGTTGTCGGGCAAATCAGCTAATGACTTAGGACAAAGCAAGAAAGAAATTTTTCAAACGGTAGGATTGAATTTTGATCTTGAGAGCAGAAGAGGATATGAATTAAGCGGCGGCGAAAGACAGAGGGTAGCGCTTGCGCGTCTGCTTGCGGTTAATCCCGTTGTTTTAATTTTAGACGAACCCTTTTCTGCACAGGATGTAACTTCGCAGCTTAATCTTTTAAATCTTTTAAAGAAGATAAATAAAGAATATGGCATAACGCTTATCTGCATAACCCACGATTTAAAAATCCTTCGCAAGTTTGCAGATAGAATATTAGTAATTGAAAACGGAAAGATAGCTGAAACGGGAACAACCGAAGATGTATTTAACAATCCCAAACATCCATATACAAAATTTTTATTAGAAGCCGAAGAGTATTCTTTAACGAGTGAAGAGATACACTCCTTCAAAAAAAATAATTCTTTTCAATAAAACCTCCCGTGGCGCAGGACAGTGTCCTGCAAGCCCAAACAATATACAACTTGAATAATGAACATCCATTAATGATTTATGATTTTTGAAGTTTCCTTTTCCGGTTTACTTCATCATTCTGCGGTTCGTTAATCTGTGTTCTTAATTTAAATTCAATAGAAGTAAATAATTTTAGATACAAAGATTGCTATTCTGTATTGCACAAGTCTGATTCAGCTTTATTTCACTATACCACAATTGCATCGTGGCTAAAAGCGAAGCCGAATTGTCATTCTGTGAATCTTTACTTTACTTTTAAAGGGAAGTCGGAATGAAAAATCTCAAGGTTGACAAAAGTCACAGGTCGGTCTACTGCCGCCAATTATAATAAATGATAAAACTCAATTACAAAAAGTCATCGAGTAAAAGATGGTTCGCAGGACACTGTCCTGCGCTACGGGAATAGAGAAAAATCATCAGGTGGAAATTAACTTTTCAAACATTTCGATATCTTCGGCGGCGGTTATCTTAAAATTAAATACCGAACCTTCTGCAATGTTTATCTTCTCCCCTATCCGCCTGACGAGTACAGATTCATCCGTTCCGGTAAAGTCGTTGGCATAAGCGTTTTTCATTGCTTTCATCAAAACGGAATACGGAAAGATCTGGGGAGTCTGAACATAGTAAACTTCATCCCTGTTTAAATAGGAGCGCACAAACATATCCGCTTTAATTAATGTATCTTTAGCTTTAATGCACACAAGAGCATTCCCCTTTTCTTTTGCAGTATCGATTGCACCGGTAAGCACCTTTTGCGGAAGTAGCGGTCTTGCGGCATCGTGTACGGCTATTAAATCGTCATCATTTACATCGTTGAGCGATGTGAGTGCGTTGTAAACCGAATCCTGTCTTTCTTTTCCGCCTTCAATTACTTTTGAGATTTTTGTCAGTTTATATTTTTCTTTCAGTTCGTTTAGCAAACTAAAATAGGCGGGTTCGGCTGAGAGAATTATCTCATCTATCTGTGTATTTTTTTGAAATGTTTCAAGAGTATAAACAATCAGTTCTTTATCATTAAACTTTAAATATTGTTTAGGAGCGGAAGACCCGCTCCTAACTCCTTTCCCTCCGGCGGGAATTATCGCAATGGTTTTCATCTGTTTATAATTTCTCTTTTTGGTCAGATGGAACTCGCATTATAATAATTCCTTTATGTGTAAAAGCTTTTTCATGCTCGTTTCATATTATCAGCATTGCATCGCCGTAACTAAGGAAGCGATACTTTTCCTTTAAAGCTTTCTTGTATGCTTTAGTAATCAAATCGGCACCGGCAAATGCAGAAACAAGCATAAGCAAAGTCGATTCGGGAGCGTGGAAATTTGTAATTAGCTTTGTTGTAATTTTGAATTCATAAGGCGGATAAATAAACTTATCCGTCCAACCGCTGTTGGCTTTCACCATTCCCTCTGCCGTAGTGCTGGTTTCAAGCGCACGGCAGGAACTTGTTCCGACAACAAACACATTCTTTTTCGAATCAAGTGCTTTATTAATTCTATCGGCGGACCTTTCCGATATTTCAAAGTATTCCGAGTCCATTCTGTGTTTCGTTAAGTCTTCAACTTCAACAGGGCGGAACGTTCCCAAACCGATATGCAGAATTACAGGAACAATTGTAACACCCCTGTTTTTTATCTTTGTAAGAAGCCGGTTAGTAAAGTGAAGTCCGGCTGTTGGTGCGGCAACCGCGCCGTCAACTTTAGCGTAAACAGTTTGGTAGTTTTCCCTGTCCGATGGTTCCGGGTCGCGTTTTATATACGGCGGCAGGGGTGTCTGACCAATTTTTTCGATCGCCTTAAAAACATTACCCGGCTGGTTGAATCTAACGGTTCTACCGCGCGATGTTGTATTGTCTATAACCTCGCACCACAGGTTATCTTTAAAATAAATTTTATTGCCTATTCTTACTTTTCTTGCAGGATCAACGATTACATCCCAGATGCATTCCTCTGCATTAAGTTCTCTTAAGAGAAATACTTCTATCTTTGCATTTGTCTTTTCCTTCTTGCCGAACAACCGCGCCTGGAAAACCCGTGTCTCGTTCACAACCATTACATCGCCCTTAGACATGTAGTTGGAAACGTCGGAGAATTTTTTAGTCTCGATTTCCTGGGTTTCCCTGTTTACTACCATCAGTTTGGCTTTGTCCCTGGGAGAGATAGGATATTTTGCTATTACTGTCTTCGGCAAATTATACTTGAAATCTGATAACTTCATCATTCATACCTTATTTTATTTAACAATTAAAATTCATTACCGGCTCGCAGCAGCATAAACTGTTTCAGAGCCGGTAGATCATTATCATTTTTTATGTTTTTTCTTGGAAGATTTTTTCTTTTTCTTTTTTGATTTGCTCTTCTTTTTAGACGATAAATCGTGTACAACTGCTCTGGCTGCAGCTAACCTTGCTATAGGAACTCGGAACGGCGAACAGCTTACATAATCCAATCCCGTTCGATGACAAAATTCCACCGATTCCGGTTCACCGCCGTGCTCACCGCAAATACCCACTTTAAGACCCGGGCGTGTTGAGCGCCCTTTCTTTGTACCAATTTCAACCAACTGCCCCACACCTGCCTGGTCAATCGACTCGAAAGGATCAGCAGGAAGAATTTCTCTTTCCACATAAAGCGGAAGGAACTTGCCTGCATCATCCCTGGACAAACCGAAGGTGGTTTGGGTTAAATCATTTGTGCCGAAACTAAAGAACTCGGCTCTCTTCGCAATCTCATCGGCAGTAAGCGAAGCTCTCGGTAATTCAATCATTGTTCCAACAAGATATTTTATCTTCTTGCCTTTCTCTTTCATAACTTCTTTAGCAACTTTTCTTACGATCTCTTCCTGCAACGTGAATTCGTTAACGTGGCTAACAAGAGGGATCATTATTTCCGGTTGAACTTTTATTCCCTTGTTTGCAACATTTATAGCAGCTTCAATAATTGCTCTTGACTGCATTTCGGTAATTTCGGGATACGTAACACCCAGGCGGCAACCGCGGAAACCGAGCATCGGGTTGAACTCGTGCAGACTCTCAATTTTTTCTTTCAGCTTCTTTACCGAAATATTCAATTCTCCGGCAAGTTCTTCAATCTCTTCATCACTGTGCGGCAGAAATTCATGTAACGGCGGGTCGAGTGTTCTGATTGTAACAGGTTTGCCGTTCATAACTTCAAATAGTCCTTCGAAGTCGGAGCGCTGTAACGGAAGCAGCTCATCCAGAGCAGCTTTCCTTTCTTTAAGCGAATCAGAAACAATCATCTTGCGAACGGAAGTAATTCTGTCTCCGCCGAAGAACATATGCTCGGTACGGCAAAGCCCTATGCCCTCGGCACCGAATGCAATTGCATTTGCTGCCTGGTCCGGCTGATCTGCATTTGTTCTCACATTAAGCCGGCGAAGATTATCCGCCCACCTCATCAGACTTGCATAAGTCTGATAAATTGAAGACTGATCCGGTTTCATGGTTTTGGAAATAAGCACCTGAATAACTTCGGATGGTTTGGTTTCAAGCTTGCCTTGAATAACTTCGCCGGTTGTACCATCGAGCGAAATAAAGTCGCCTTCTCTTAACACAATATCTTTTCCTTCAACGCCAACGGTCTTATCTTTATAATTGATCTGAAGTGCGCCGCAGCCCGCAACACAAACTTTACCCATCTGTCTTGCAACCAGCGCAGCGTGCGAAGTCATACCTCCGCGGGCAGTAAGTATCCCTTCCGATGCATCCATACCTTTAATATCTTCGGGCGATGTTTCTATCCTGACCAAGATTACTTTTTCACCTTTAGCAGCCATTGTTTCGGCATCCTGTGCGTTCAGGGCAATCTTACCGGAAGCAGCACCCGGGCCGGCATTTAATCCTTTCGTAAGTAATTTTCCTTCTTCAAAAGCTTTGCGTTTTTCACTAAGGTCGAAGATAGGGCGGAGTAATTGATTTAACTGATTGGGTTCGATTCTCGATAGGGCATCTTCCTTTGAAATCAGTTTTTCCTTAACCATATCTACAGCCATTCTGATTGCAGCAAAACCGGTTCTCTTGCCGACACGGCACTGCAGCATCCAGAGTTTTCCCTGTTGAATTGTAAATTCGATATCCATCATTTCCTTATAATGTTTCTCAAGATTCTTTCTTATCTTCATCAACTGCTTGTAGATATCCGGATTATCTTTCTGAAGCTCGGCAATAGGATGCGGTGTGCGAATTCCGGCAACAACATCCTCGCCCTGAGCGTTAAAAAGATATTCGCCGTAAAAAACATTCTCACCGGTAGCAGGGTCTCTCGTAAATGCAACACCGGTTCCGGAATCTTCACCCATATTACCAAATACCATCGACTGAACACTTACCGCGGTACCCCAATCGGCAGGAATGTTGTTCAGCTTACGGTAAATAATAGCTCTTTCATTCATCCAGGAACCAAATACCGCACCTATTGCACCCCACAGTTGCTGCATCGGATCGGTCGGGAAGTCGCGCCCGGTTTTAGCTTTAATCTCGGCTTTGAATTCCTCGACTAATTCTTTCAGGTGTTCGGCGGTAAGCTCCGTATCGAGCTTTAAACCATATTTTCCCTTCTTCTTCTCAAGCAGAACCTCAAACGGATCCTCGGAATGCTTGTCTGCCGGTTTTAGATCGAGCACAACATCGCCGTACATCTGCACAAATCTTCTGTAAGAATCGTAAGCAAAACGTGGATTCTTCGTCTTTTCAATTAAACCCAATACGGTTTTATCGTTCAAGCCGAGGTTAAGTATCGTATCCATCATTCCGGGCATAGAAGCACGTGCACCGCTTCTAACAGATACAAGCAGCGGATTTTTCGGATCGCCGAATTTTGCTCCCATGTATTTTTCAACTTTTTTAAGAGCAGTAAGCACCTGTTCCTTTAATTCCTTAGGATATTTTTTCTTATTATTATAATAATAAGTACATACTTCGGTAGTAATGGTAAACCCGGCTGGAACCGGCATACCAATATTTACCATCTCTGCAAGGTTTGCACCTTTACCGCCTAAAAGGTTTTTCATTTCTGTTTTACCCTCGGCTTTTTCCCCACCAAAGAAATAAACGTATTTCGTTTTTTTTGACATTTGGTTTTCCTCCGTAATTAGGTTTTCATAATTCAGTAATTTTCAGTCTTTATTCAGGATAAGTTTTTCGAATGACTCCTCGTCATCTACAACAAGTTTTATTTTAAGATAGAATATATCAATATCGTCAATCTCTCTCGAAAAATTCATAAGTTTTACCGCATCTTTTTCGGTTGTAACCACCGAATGCGAGTTGGTAGTATAAAACTTTTTCCGTATTTGCTGCACTTCTTTTAAGGTATAATCCTTATGATCTTTGAAAATTATTTTATTCGAAGTATCGACATCCGTCCGGGAAAGCACATTCAAAAAAGAATAGGGATTGGCTATGCCGGAAACCACGAGACTTTTCTGTCTCTCAAATTCTTTTAGTCCGTAAATATCTTTTTTAACAATATCTACAAAACCAATCGCTTTATAATGTGCGGTAAAAATTTTCTTATCTAAAAAATATTTTTGCCTTTTTTCGGGAATATTTTTCAACTCCGTAAATTTCCTGTTTATTACAATCGTATCAGCTCTCTTCAGAGATTTAAACGGTTCTCTCATATTTCCCGTCGGTAATAAGCTGTGAACAGAAAAATCATCAGCGAGCAGAAAGCTTTGTTCAATCAGTACAATGTTAAAGTCTCTTTCAATCCACCTGTGCTGAAATCCGTCATCCAGCAAAATCACATCGACACCGGTATCCTTAATCAACCGTTCGGCACCTACAACCCTGTTTTCGCATACGGCGGCAGGCACTTTGCAATCGAGCACCGTGTGATAAATTTCATCGCCGCTTTCTTTTACAGAAGTAAAGATTTTTTCGCCATCGGATACAAGCTTGTACCCGCTGCTTTTCCTACCGTAACCGCGGCTTAAAACTCCTACTTTTCTCCCGCTATTCTTCAGAAGCTGGGCAAGATAAATTACCATAGGTGTTTTACCCGAACCACCTACGGTAATATTGCCTATGGATATTACCTTTGCATTAACTTTTTTACTTTTAAATATTCCTTTGTCAAAGAACCAATTACGAATTGCAATTACCGCAGCGTAAACCGGAACCAAGGGATACAAAATCAATCTTAATATTTTCATAATTTCCGTACCTAAAATTGTGCTGCACTTTTCTGCAATTCGCTTAACTTAACTTCACAATCCTTAATAATCTTCGAAGTTTCTTCGTAACTTAAATTTTTATCAACAAAAAACGGATTTGAATAAACTACTTTTACCTTACTGAAAAAATAAGGCACTTGAAACTTATCCCAACTATTTAACAGTTTTTTCTTTTTAAAACCTATTCCAGCAAGCACCAGTGGAATTCCGCTTTTTTTTGCGGTTACAACTGCACCCGCTTTAAATTTATGCGGGGGTCCTCCCGGTCCGTCCGGTGTAATGGCAATTGAATAATTATTTTTCGCGAGATCGACCATAATACCTAACGCCACATCTCCGCCCTTGCTGCTTGAACCACGAACAACATTGTATTTCCACCTCTTCAATATTTTTGCAAGTAAATCGCCGTCTTTGCTTTTACTTATCAAGGCGGCAAATGCCGGACCTCCGTGAAGAAACCATGGCAGAAGCATTGTGCTGTGCCAAAAAGCCAACACATAATTTTTCTTTTCCTGCTGCAATTTTTTTATTACGTCGTAATTCACTTTTTCCACTTTTAAGCTTTTGCATAATGCGGTAACAACGTTTGCCAAAAATAATTGCCCAAAAAATCTTAATATGTTTTGTTTAACTTTTTTAAGCTTCATTCATCACAGCTAAAATAGATTTTGCCGCACGCATCGATGCGCCTTTTGTTCCTAACCGTGCTTTTATTTTTCCGAGCTTCGATTTAATTAAACTATACTTTTCTTCATTATTTAATATCTCGAAACTTGTTCTATATATTTTGTTTTCGTTAACATCATCTTGAATTAGCTCGGGTACAACCTTTTCTTCTAAAATTATGTTTGCCATTCCAATGTTATCAAGCCGGACTAAATTCTTCCCGATCAGGTAAGTTATAAAACTTGTTTTATATACAATTACCATCGGTAGAGCAAAATATCCGGCTTCGAGTGTAGAAGTGCCGGATTTTATGATTCCAAACTTAGCATATTTCATCAAATCATACGTATGATCTTCAATTATTTTAAACTGCACCGTGTCGTCAAACATTTCGAATAATTTTTTATCGATATTTGACGAACATGCAACAACGCCCTCCATATTAAATTTTTCCGCTATCCTTTTTGCGGCTTTCATCATCGAGGGGAACAAGTCGTTGATTTCATGCTTTCTGCTTCCCGGCAGTAAAAGCAATATCTCTTTCTCTTTTTTAAGATTAAATTTATTATATAATTCGTCGCGGCTTAAAAATTTATGTTCACTTACTCTTTCAATTAAGGGATGACCTACGAACTCTACATTTACCTCATTACTTTTATACAGATTTTCCTCGAACGGAAAAACAACAAGCATTTTATCGATAAGTTTTTTAACTTTTTTCATCCTTCTTTTTCCCCAAGCCCAAAGCTGAGGCGAGATGTAATAAACTACTTTCATTCCCATCTCTTTAAACTTTTTTGCTATACTTAAATTAAAACCGGGGTAATCGATAAGTACAACTGTTTTTATTTTTTCTGCTTTTACAATTTCAATTAAATTTTTCTGGACTTTTTTAATAAACGGCAGATGCTTTACAACTTCCGTAAAACCGAGGAATGCCATATCTTTAATGTGATACGATAAGTTCATTCCCTGCATCTGCATTTTCTCTCCGCCGATGCCAAAAATTTTTATTTCCGAAGATAATTTTTTCATTTCTTTTATAAGGGAAGCGCCGATCAAATCGCCCGATGCTTCGCCGGCAATGATCATTAGTTTACTTTCCGGGTTATGCTCCGTCAGCACCATTTACTTTACAGCCCAAATAATTATTAAAATAATTGTAACACTGCTAAACGCCTGCAATGTTCTTTTCTCAGAGCGCAGTCCTTTTTTAAACTCATAATCCGGTTGTTCTACGTTACCGGGTTTATACGGTATTAATCTCATAAAAAACCGTGGTACATTTTTCACATACTCATCGTAAGCGTCACCGAACTTGTCGTTTAGAAATTTTTCTTCCTCAATAACTATAAAATAATATTGTATCGCAAAGAATATGACTGCCGCAATTTGAAGATAAGGAAACAACGCCAAAGACATAATGCCGATTCCGAGATAGAGCAGCATGTTGCCGATATAAAGCGGGTTCCGTACATAAGCAAACGGACCGCTTACGATTAAAAAAGAACCGCCGACACCGCCGGTTGTTCGCGTCTCACTTCCTGCCCAGCTTACACCCCACAAACGTATCAGCTCACCCGAAAGTGCGATAGCAAAACCAACTGCCAAACTTGTTACAGTCGGTTTAGCAAAAGCCACCATTAATATTAAAAACGGTATCGGCGTGTAACTACGGTATTTAAAAAATATGTTTGATATCTTAGACATAAGTATTCATAGTTTGTTGCAGAACTAATTTTTGTCACACTTAATCACCGACTCGTCGGGGTGAAGTGTCTCGAGGTTATCAACCTTGAGATTCTTCATTCCGCAACGCTCCATTCAGAATTACAATTCGGCTTCACTTTTAGCTATACTGTAATTGTATTGTAATGAAACCGAATCAGACTTGTGCAAAAAAGACTTTAGTTCGTGGTCCTTTGTTCCCGGTTTATTCTATTGTATATGCCTGCTGCCTTTTAATCTGTGCCCGGTGGCGTTTTTTTAATCTCTTCTTTGAATTTAATTCTTTGAGTTTACTAATAACATCGATAAAATTTTTAAACGGGAAAAATGTGATCCGTTCCATTTCACAAAATCTTAACAATCCATCTTTGGCAAATATAAAATCGCAATATTCAACCGAGCCCTTGTCTGAATTTCCGTCACCAATAAAAACCGTAAAATCATCTTCCGAGCTGTGATTTAAAATATGATTCCTTTTGCAATTTGCCGAGCTAAAACAATTCTCATCATAGTACGGGAACGATGGAACCATTTTACCGTCAATTATTTGTAAATGGTTCGAATAAACCTTTAACCCGGAAATATTATTTTTTTTCAAAATTCTGTCTATGTAATAATCAAAGCCGTCACTTAATACATAAATATCCATTCCTTCGGTTGAACAGAATTTAATAAAGTCATATACGGTTGGCTCCACTTCCATTGTGTCTATAAACTCATCCAATTCTTTTTTATCAATTTTATCCACTGCTGCGCATAATTGAATCCAACTTTCCTTTGCCGGAATTCTATCGTTTAACAGGTCATCGATTATACGGTTTGTCTTTTCTTCATCGGCAAACTTTCTGAAAACAGCTTCACCAACATCCTGCCTGCTGATTGTGCCGTCGAAATCCATAAATATTTTAAAAGTGTGCTTCATATTTTTTTTGCCGAAATCATCTTTTTAACATCATTAAAATTTTTTAATTTTAAATTTTCGAGTCCGATTTAAAAAGCCAGTATTTTTGTTTGTCATTCCCATGTAAGTGGGAATCTATTAAATTTTGAGTTTTTTGATTCTTGTTTCCACTGTGATTATCTTTTCTAGAGTAAACTCATCTATAGAAATAAATTCTTTATATAAGAGATAACTGTCGTATTATCGTTTACGTACCTGACACGAGGATTTACCCGGAACCCGCCTGTAACCCGAAACTTTTTTCCGTCACCTCTAAAACGTATCATTCATCTTTTATTTAAACTGGAGAAGTACATTTTATTAATTTCTTCTTTCACATCATTTCAAACCACAAATGCACCGCCGCTACCATCCGGAACTGCCGTTAATTTTTTCCATGTACATTTGTAACAACTATAGTGTTCTCAAACAGACCATTAACCCATTGAACAATTAAATTCGACAAAACAGCAATGATAAATGCAACTGCTACCGGGAACATACGTTTGCAAACACCTGAGTTTTTTTATGCCTGGGCAGCAAAATCAAAATCTTCATTAAACATTACGCTTACAAGCTTAGATATGCCTTCATCCTGCATTGTAACGCCGTACATTGTCTTCGCTGCTTCCATTGTTCTTTTATTATGCGTAACTACAATAAACTGAGTTTCATTACTAAAATCGTGCAGCAGCTTTGAAAACCTATCGATATTTGAATCATCGAGCGGAGCATCTATCTCATCCAGGATACAGAATGGACTCGGTTTAACGAGGTAAATTGCAAATAGCAATGCAATAGCAGTAAGGGTTTTTTCACCGCCCGAAAGTAATTCGATCGAGGTGGGGCGTTTACCCCTGGGTTTAGCTATTATTTCTATTTTTCCTTCAAGCGGATCTATGTTCTCTTCCAATTTTAAATCGGCTTCGTCGCCGGGATTAAATAAGCTGCGGAATATATCTACAAAATGTCCGCGTATCTTTTCAAGCGTATCAAGAAATTTATCCTGCGCCGTTGTATTAATTTCTTCAATAGTTCTTATAATATCTTTTTCAGAATCGATTAAATCGTCTCTCTGCTTTGTAAGAAATTCCAGCCGCTGCTTCTCTTCTTCAAATTCCGAATATGCAAGCAGGTTTATCGGACCAAGATTTTTTATCCTTTGCTTTATCGAAAACACTTCATCTCTTCTCTCTGTAAAATTAAACTCATCGAGGTCGTTAAATTCTTTATGCTCGATCGTAAGAGAATAATTTTCCTTTATATGCTCCAGCAGACTGTCGGTCTTCATTTTCAGTTCGCTCAATTTTATATCGTCAGAATGCAGCTCGTCGGAAATGTTTTCTCTTTGCTGTCTTAAATTGTTTTGTGAATTTTCAAGCAAGGTTATTTCGGATCTGAGTTTATGATGCTTTTCCTCAATTTCGCTTTTTTCCATCTCCAGCCGGTCTCTTATTTCATTCAGTTGATTTAATGCGGTATTCTTCGATTCGATTTCGGTTTCGATAGAAGTAATTTCTTCCTTCGATTTTTCAATTTCATTAATCCTTTTTGCAATAGTTTCGTTCAGCGCCTCAACGTTATTTTCGGTCTGTTCTATTTTGTTATAAAAATTCCTTTTCTCTCCTAACAATCTTTCGAGATCAAGATTAGTGCTATTGTATTTCCGGGTAATTTCGTTAAACTGTTTTTCAAACCGGGCAAAAGAATCTTCCAATTCTTTTAATTCCTCATCATGCTTTTCTTTACTCAATTTTAATTCGTCAAGTTCTTCCGACACCTTTATCCTGCTGTTATCAATCTGGTTCGATTCTGCGGCGAAGATATGAATTTCATTGTGGATATTTTCTATTTCATCATTTGCTTTTTTCTTTTCGAATTCAAACTGGGCAATCTGCTTTTCAATGTTTGCCATATCGTTTACGAGCATCTTGCCCTGCTCCGACAGCACTTTCAAATCAATTCCGTTTATACTTTTTTCAACATCTGCAATTTTATTTACAATCTCTTCAAGTTCATTTTCTTTTACGGGAACTTCGCTTTTCAATTCATCGAGCAATTGCTTTCTTCCAAAGATAGAATCATCTACACGCGGGGTAGAACCGGCTTCAATTACACCGGAGTTGTCGATATAATCGCCATCGAGAGTTACGAAATTAAAACCGGGGAACCTGCCGGAAAGTTTAAATGCTGCTTCCCAATCTTTAACGAGGACAGAATCTTTTAACAGTTTATCAAAATAAGGTTTCCATTTACTGTCGGTTTTAACAAATGAGGAAACCATGCCCACAACATTATCTTCGGCTGTAATTTTTTTAATGCCTATATTTCTTTTCCAGCTTTTAAGTTTCCCCCATAAACCGGAATCATTATTTCCACCGTTCAGCAGGTAAAAGGAAGCTTTGCCTATTTCATTCTCTTTCAGATATTCGATTCCTTTTTTAAGATCGTCAAGCGATTCTACTAAAAGATTATTAAGATTATTTTTCAGTGCGGCTTCCACCGCAATTTTATAATCCGATTTCGAAGTACCGACATCGGCAAGTAAAGCAGCTTCGTTATTATTCCACGATGCATTTTCAATCAGTGCTTTGGCGCCTTTGGAAAAGCCCTCCAGGTTTTCTACTAAATTCTGAATGAATATAATTTTATCTTTCAGATTATTGAGTACACCGCGCAGCCCGAGTTCATCAGATTTAAGTTTATCGAGCTGTTTCTGCAACTCATCTTTTTCTTTCTGCTTTTCGATGTAAGCGGCTTCGGCATTTTCCAATCGCTCGGCAACGTTCTGCTTTTCGTTATTAAGTTCCTCGATATAGCCAACAGTTTTTGCAACGTTGTTGGTTAAATCCTGGATTTTCTCATTAAATTTATTTATCGAATCATTTTTATTCTGTAATTCTTTTTCGAGGTTTGAAAGTTCATTTTCTTTATTATTTATTACTTTAAGCTTATCGATAACGCTATCGGATTTTTCTTTTAAACCGGCTCTTTTTTTATCGAGTTCCGATTTTAAATCTTCAACTTTTTCCGCAAGCTGTTTCTTTTCGCTCTCCTTCAATTCGATATCCGCCAGTACGGTTTGAAGATTTTCCTTGCTTTGCCTGATAAGCTCAAAAGAGTTGTTCAACTTTTCTTTAAGTTCTACAAGCTCGTTAGTGTAAGATTGAACATTACTCAAAAGTGAATTCTTCCGTTCGTTCGAAATAGAAATAGAACTCTGAATATTAAAAATCTTCTCTGTCTGGTTAGCTATCTCCGATCTTTTTTCATTCAGCAGGTTTTCAAATTCAAGGAGCGATTTTTTAAGCCCGGTAAGCTCGTCCGATATCCTGTTTATATCGCTCTCAACCTTGTTTTTCTTCAACAGTTTTTCTTCTTTACCAGCTTTAATTTGTTTTATCTGCCGGTTAAACAAAGCGTATTCTCTTTCGGAAAGATCGAGTTCAAGCTCTCTGAGTTTAGCCGTAAGATTATTATACCTGTTGGCTTTTTTTGCCTGCCGCTCGAGTGAATTTACTTTTTTAAAAACTTCGGATACAATATCATTTACGCGTGTTAAGTCACTCTTAACTTCATCCAGCTTACGCAGTGCAAGTCTTCTTCTATGCTTATATTTTTTAACACCCGCAGCTTCCTCGAACATAGTTCTCCGCTCATCGGCTTTATTGCTCAAAATGGTTTCGATCATTTTCAATTCGATAACCGAATACGCATTTGCCCCGATACCGGTATCCATAAACAAGTTTGTAATATCTTTCAAGCGGCAAAGATTTTTGTTAAGAAGATATTCACTTTCACCCGATCTGAAAATACGGCGCGTAATTGTTACATCTGTATATTCGGTTGGAAGTATTCCTTTGGTGTTTTCAATGGTCATCGATACTTCTGCCATCCCCATCGGTTTTTTGTTTGCCGTACCGTTGAAGATAACGTTTTCCATTTTATCGCTGCGAAGTAAATTGCTTCTTTGTTCTCCGAGGCACCATCTTATCGCATCGACAATATTGGTCTTACCGCAGCCGTTTGGTCCAACGATTGCAGTTATTCCTTCGTTGAATTTTATTTCGGTCTTCAGGGCAAAAGATTTAAACCCGAATATTTCTAATTTCGATAAATACAAATTTCTTTCTTATCCTAAAAGGTTATATTGTTTTATAGTAAACAGAATATACTCAATTGTCGAGTCCTTTAATTCGAAGTAAAACATTATTCCGCCTACCAGCACCAAAAGAAAAAGCGCACTATAAAAATAAACACTGCCCGGGTTGGCATCGAAAATAACGTATATACCTTTTAGCAGGCGGTGTAATACCCAAATTGCAAATATTATTAAAAGCAGGTAAAGATAAACATTAACTATGTCTGCCACCAAAACTCTGTACAAAACAATTCCTATCGGAATTAAAAACACAAGCGGAAGCATTGCCCAAACAACAGTAAAAAATATACTTGAAAGGAATACTTTAGTACGAACGAAAAGCGAAGTAGCTTTGATAATCAGAATAATGAATAAAGAAAATAAAACACCGATTAACATTAACCAGATAATAGATTTAAAGGGGAACCAGCACAGGTAACTAACTATTTTTATCAACAGCGGGCTGCCGAATGAAATAAGCAGCTTTTCAAAAATAACATTGGTTCTTAAAAAATAAAGCAGATTGCTAATAACCAGGGCATTAACAGAAACAACAATAAAAGCGAGAAATGAAGTGTGATAAGCCGACATTATTCTTTGATCGCGCACATCGGCAAAAAAGTTGTAAGGGCGAAGCAAAGCCCGGGATGCATCCTCTCTGAATTTCCTTCCCGAATTTACCAGCACACCCATCAATACCGCAAGCACAAGACCGAAAAGAATAAATACCATCGGTGCATCGTCTTTGGGGCTTCCGATAGGAATGGTTACTTTTTCGGTTTCGTTAAGTTTGGATGATACTACTTTAAAACCGAGGCGGTTCGTCGATCTGTTTTCACCTGCAAGTCCGATGTTATAAAGATTATCGGAACTATAACCTGAAATAAGCGAAGAATAATCTCCCCGGATATCGAACATACTATTTATAAAATATCCTGTAAATAAACTATCCCGGCAGTAGTCTATCAGGTCGGCGAAGTATTTTGCCTGGGCTTCATAAGAATATTTGTTTACATAACCGTCTGTGTTACCCTTATTAACCGAGTAAGTAGCTTCGGAAATGAAAACCCGTCCGGCGCCGAGTTCATTTTTTGTTTGATTGATTTCCTCTAAATGATCTGCCGGTAATTCGTTAAGAAGCTCGAGACCGTAAAGATCGAGGTTCTCAATCTTCTGCAGTTTCATACTTCCGAATGAAGCATAAGTTACCCAGCCGGTATTTTGTTTAACATACTCTGCAAGGTTGCTCAGTAATGATCGATGCGAGTCGATTGACATTAAATAGTTACCGCCCAAACCTATAGCAACTACGGCGGAATATTTTTTATATCCTTTAAAATAACTCGATAAGAAATCTCTGCACCTTATTACAAAGTTTTGATCCCGGCTTAAATCTGCAGGAATCATTGCCACAGGAAGCTCGATAAAAGCCAGCAGACCGTATTTTTCACAAAGTTCGAGTATATATGGATGAGGGACAACTTTCGAAATTCTAACCGCATTGAATCCCGCTTGTTTAATAATTTTAATATCTTTTTCAAACTGATCATAATTCATCAAATCGCCAAACGATCGGTATTCGGGAATATAAGTTACACCGTCAAGTGTTAATCGTCTTCCGTTAAGAGTTAATGAATCATCGTTTACTTTGAAGGAATAAACCGCCAACGATCTTTCTATAACGTCGGTCAATTCATCGCCGTTCCTGAGTTCAATTCTTATCTTATACGATTGTGGATGATCGGGCGACCAAAGCAAAGGATCTTTGAGCTTTATAGTTTGGTCAATTGTTTTTTCTTTATTTCTCTTAAGTTCAAATTTATTTTGGGAAGACTCATAGACTACTTCATTTGCGGCATTTACAAGGTAAGCTTTTAATGTTAATTCGCGGGTCGTTGAAGTAGCATTTTCCTTGCTTGTAAGTTCCTGATTAACAACTGATGATTTCAGATTAATATTAGCTTCGCTCCCTGCCGAATTCAGAACGGTTTTAATATCGAGATTTGAAATGTTAACATCGGGTGTTAAGTATATGTAAACATCATGAATCAGCCCGCCATAATTTTTCGAGAATAAGAACCTCTGTTTAAGCGGTATGGTATTTTTTGAATCCAGCTTGTAAAACAATCTAACGGAGAGCAGGTTTACCGAATCGCTTTTAAGAATATCTCTGGATAAATCAATTTTAAAAGGAAACTCTCCGCCTGCCTGCCTGAAGATCATTACATTGTTAACCGAGATATCAGCACGGTAATTCAATCCTAGAAACACCAATTTAAAACTATTATTCTGTATCTCATCAGCAGTTAAACGGAATTCACGTTCAAAAATAAACTCGCCTTCTCCTTCGAATATGGAAGGAACTGTAACACGTACTTTTTTTTCAACGTCTTCACCCGCCAGATAGACTACCCAATTGCCGTTCAGCGGTATAATGCTTCTTGTCTGAGTTACACCGAAAAAAGCATAATCGGAAAAAAGCGGCTGGTAATTGGGTAATGTTTTAAAAATAACCTGGGCATCGCTAAAATTGCATATAGAAAGAGTAGATACGAAAATAAACAGGAAAATATTTCTGAGAAAACCCATCCGGTAAGAAATTCCTTAGTTTAATATTAAAACTTATAAATATACTAAGGAAATGGAGGGAAATCAATGTAAAAAACTTGATTCCCGGTTAAGAACGGACTGATCAAATTCATTATAATCCTTTATTTTACAACAAGTTACGCCGATGCAACTATGCTTAAAAATGAATCTGCTTTAAGGCACGCACCACCGACCAATGCACCGTCTATATCCGGTTTAGAAAGCAAAGTTGCTGCATTTTCCGGTTTTACACTTCCACCGTACTGAATTACAATATTTTCAGCTATTTCATTAGAAAAATTATTTGATATCAAATTGCGAATAAATGAATGTACTTCCTGTGCCTGTTCGGGAGTTGCGGTTTTCCCCGTACCTATTGCCCAAATCGGTTCATAAGCAATAATTATATTTTTCATATCATCTGAAGTTATCCCGTTCAATCCATTTACTATCTGGTTTTTAACAACATCGTTTGTAATGCTTTCCTCCCTCTGCGCAAGCGATTCGCCGATGCAGAAAATTACTTTTAATCCGCTCTCCAATGCTTTCTTAATTTTCTTGTTAATCATCTCATCCCCCTCACCAAAAATATTGCGTCTTTCGGAATGACCGAGAATAACATACTCGCATCCAACAGATTTTAACATCGAAGGAGAAATTTCTCCTGTGTATGCACCGCTTTCCTCATAAAACATATTCTGCGCACCGAGTTTAACTTTGGTGTTTTTTATTAAAGCATGTACTTCGTTTAAAGAAGTATAAGGCGGACAGACTATCACATCGCATTTATCATCGTTACCCAACCCGCTTATTATCCCCGATACCAGGCTTTGAGATTCATTCAGATCTTTATTCATTTTCCAGTTGCCTGCAATAACTTTTTTACGCATTGTAACCTCTTCTCAATAATTAAATATTTTTGAAAAATAAATTACTAATTCACCCGGTATCCATCAATAAAGCAATTGATGAGAAATAATTTTAAGTTTCATTCTAAACTAAAAAATATTTTTTAATGAAACTTAAAAACATCCCTCGCCAAGTTGTTATATTAGGTCTTGTTAGTCTATTCACAGATATAGCAAGCGAAATGCTTTACCCTGTCACTCCTATTTTTCTAACCGCAGTTCTCGGCTCATCTATGGCTGTTGTAGGAATAATTGAAGGGATTGCAGAAGTTACAGCGGGGTTGTTAAAGGGTTATGCAGGCAATCTTTCCGATAAAATCGGGAAACGTTCGATATTTATTGTAATCGGTTACGGGCTTTCGGCACTCGCAAAACCGCTGCCGGGAATTTTCCCGAATATTTCAACGGTTGTGTTTTCCCGTACAACAGACAGAGTAGGTAAGGGAATACGAACGGCACCACGCGATGCACTGTTGGGCAGCTACTCTGAAGACAATACAAGCGGCGCTATTTTCGGATTTCACAGGGGTATGGATACGTTGGGTGCGGCAATTGGACCGCTTGCTGCAATACTTTTACTTTATCTCTACCCGGGAAATTTTCAACTTATATTTCTTGCTGCCTTTATACCGTCTGCCTTCGCAATATACTTCACTTTTCTTGTAAAAGACAGGAAGGTTTCTTCAAAGAGGAATAAAAAGGGAACTTACTCAGAGTTTTGGCGCTCGGCACCGAAACAGTATAAATCGCTTCTACTGCTAATCACAATTTTTTCTTTTGTTAACAGCAGCGATGTATTTTTAATTTTAAAATCAAAGTTTATCACACAATCGAATATATTGGCAATTTTCGGTTATGTGTTTTACAATATCATTTATGCGGGAGCATCCTATCCATTCGGGAAGTTATCGGATAAGTTTGGAAAGAATATAATTTACGGCAGCGGTTTGTTGGTGTTTTCCCTGGTTTATTTCGGCTTTGCTCTTCTTGCAGGAACAATTTTTATCTGGCTGCTGTTTGCGCTTTACGGACTTTACTCCGCTGCCACTGAAGGTATATCCAAAGCATGGGTTTCCGATTTAGTTCCGGATGAGAGCCGCGGCTCTGCTATCGGTCTGCTAACAATGCTTTCCAGCTTTGCGATTATGCTCGGTTCATTCACAGCAGGATTTTTATGGGATGCATTCGGTTCAATCGTTCCATTTTTATTATCTGCGGTTGTCAGTTTAATTGTTGGGGTGATAATTTTAGTTATTAAAAAATCGTGGGCGCGACCTGGTGAAGCGCCTGTTTAACATTATAAATTTAAAGCTAGTGTTTTCCCTTCCACTAAAAAAATATCTATCAACGTGGGGCGGGACAATTGTCCTGCCAGCCCAATAATTAACGTGTTAACAAAAAACCCGGCGACCGTCCCGTAGATGCTGCCATCCGTTTTTAACTACTTCGTAGTTATTACATTTTTCTGTTCTTTATTTTTCTATTAACGTTTAACCGCTTCGCGGTTTCTTTTTTACAATTATCATATTACGATAGCACCTTCAATAAAATATTGACAAATTAACATCTCCAACAAAATGACCCCAAAGAGGTAGAACATTTGTAAAAGCAATAAAGAAAAAAATAACACGATGCCGAAGGTATTGAAGAAATAGTGCAGAGTGTATTTTCTCTTTTCAATTCTACACAAAATTCCGAACTCCCTTCTTTCCCTCAAAATAATTATTTTGCTTATGAGATTTCATAATTCATTGTTGAATTGACTTAATATCATTACATTTAGGCGTGATATTAGAAAATGTAGAATATTAGATTCAAAAAAATATTATTAACTTTGCGATATGGATATTCAATCTGCAAAAATAGAATTAGCGAAACTTATTCTTAACATTGAAAGCCCTGACTTAATTATCAAAATAAAAAACCTTTTGACAAAAGAAACAGGTGACTTTTGGTTGACTCTTTCTGATTCCGAAAAAGAAGAAATAAAATTTGGGATAAATCAATTAGACAAAGGTTTAAGAGTATCGGTTGATGAATTTTTGAGTGAAATTACTTGAAAAAGTATGATGTATTTCTTTCTCCGCTAGCAGAAAGAAAATTAATTATTTTACTGGATTATCTTACCAAAGAATGGGGTGTTAATTCTAAAAACAAATACCTATCAAAATTTAAAAATGCCATAAATCAAATTTCAACTCATCCCAAAAGTTGTCCGGAATCATTAGAAATGAAAGGTCTTTATAAATGTGTTTTAACCAAGCAATCTTCCTTTTACTACAGAATAAGAAATGATGAGATTGAGATAATAACATTTTTTGACAATCGTCAGGATCAATCCAAAATATTCAAAGAAATTAAAGGCAATCTCTCTTTTTCGTAAAGATCAAATTCAAATCACTCCCCTCTCTTCCTTAAAATAGCTAATCGGAAATGTTTTTCTTTTTGTTGAATTTAACTGTATTAATTAAATTTAGCCGGACTCAAAACATCCGTCAGTTCAAACACATCTAAATTCCACAAAATCGAGTTAATTTGTAGTATATGTAATTTTACGTGGGGCAGGGCAGTTTTCTGCCAACCCGATAATTAACATATTAACCAAAAAACCTGCTACCGTCCCGTAGATTTCTATCATCTTTTTTCAACTACTTCGTAGTTATTACATTTTTCTGTTCTTTATTTTTCTATTAACGTTTAACCGCTTCGCGGTTTTTTTATAGCTATCATTTTGCAAAAGCACTTCCAATATTTAAAAGTAAATCTTATCAAAAAAACATCAACAAATTAAAATCCCCAACATACTGACCATGAATGGGTCGAACATTTGTAAAAGCAATAAAGAAAAAAATAACGCGATACCGAAGGTATCGAAGAAAAAGTGCAGAGTATATTTTCTCTTTTCAATTCTACACAAAATTCCTAACTCCCTTCTTTCCCTCAAAATAATTATTTTGCTTATGAGATTTCATAATTCATTGTTGAATTGACTTAATATCATTACATTTAGGCGTGATATTAGAAAATGTAGAATATTAGATTCAAAAAAAT
>BDSV01000142.1 GCA_002898075.1 bacterium BMS3Abin03 | reverse complement strand
ACTGCCGGTGATTCGGCATTAGTGTCTTCCACATAAACATAGTTATCAAAAACTTTTTGACTTCCCTGCGAAAATACAGGACCCATATCATAATCCTGCAGATTTAATATATGTTTTTCAGCCGGCGGTTCCGTGCTGATGGGTATGGATAAAAAATTATCTGTTGTAACAATCACACCGCTGTTAACACTTCCCGTCGAAGGACCACTATAGGATTGCCCAAATGTATACACTGAAATCAGGCAAGCAAACAGGATAGAAAAGTTAAATGTAATTTTTTTCATTTCTGCCTCTAAAAATATTTTTGAATTTAATTTGAAATCCGGGATGAAATTAACTATATATTGAATATACGTCAATTTATAAATAAATGCTCAAATAATAATTAGTTAAAATAGTAAAATATTTAATAATAATATCATTCACATCCATAATATGAGTCGTCAAATATTATTCACCGCCGGAAAATCCGCTCTGTTTCTTCCAGTAAATATTTTACTATCGATTTAATTTTGCGTAATGTAAACCGGAATTATTCTAAAGACGGTAATTTGAACCAGCTTTTTAACTTTGCCGGAATATTTTTATTCCTACAAATATAATTTTCTTATTATAGAATGAGTCCACTTTTAAAATGTAATCATAGTGAAAACAAAAATCAAAAAGATTTAAAGGGTTCCCACTTTTTCCTGATAAACCAGGGCAGGTAGTGGAAATGACAATCAAGAACACCGGCTTTTTAAACCGATCTCACAAGTAAGATAATAAAAATTACCGGAATAATCTTATGTAAAAATAAATTCCCCGGATAATATAATTAAACAACCAGTAAATCAATCTTATATGGTTCTATTTTCCGATATTTTGTTTTACCTGCTTAAGTATATATTCTGCTACTGCTTTAGCTTCATTCGGTTCTAACCCAGGGTTTGGCATCGGAGGGTAATTCGGATCGATCTTAACGGGATTTCTGATAAATGATATCAACTGCTGTTCCTTTCCAATATATTTCGGAACTACTTCGTTATGCGGGGGACCCACTATTTTGTTATCGAATGAATGGCATGCTGCACATTTAACTTTATAAATCTCTTCTCCGCTTATTTCTAAAACCGTGTCTTCCCCTTTAAGCTCATTTAATATTACATCATATTTAGTTGCGAGTATTGCCGATTGAACTTTTGTTGAATTATTTATAATTAGCTGATCACTTATGATAACCGTAAATATCATAAACAGAAGTGCAAAAAATAGTAACGCCGTAAATTTGCTGCTATAGCGGGTGAAGATCATATAAAGGAAATGATAAGCAAGAAAAAGTGAAAACAGACCTATGGTGATGTAAGCAAATACTGCTCCGGACAGTACTGTACCCGGAAGAATAATGAGGTTAGCAAAGATTAGTAACGGTAACAGGAGTGTTGCCGTGAATGTAATTATTATTGCTATCCTCTTGACAAATTTTCCGTACTCTTTATCAATTCTTCCCTTACCTCCTTCAAGATAAAAGAATCCAAACAGTAATGCGCCTCCGGTTATTGCAATTGAAGCTGCCAAAAAATAAATAAACCTGATGATAACAACCGAGGTAAACAAATCTTGAATAGAACCAGCCGGTTTCCAGTATTCATAAAAGACTGCAACCGTAATTCCCGTAACAAACATCCAGAGGGCAATAAAAAGAATAGCGCTTCCAATTATGCCGGAAATAACTTTCGGTGTCTTTAGATTTTCGAATGAATCGCGATAATCATATATGAAGTACAAAGCAATTGTTAGAAGAATAAATGCAATTCCGAGAAATTCTAAATTAGAGGTTTCTGATGCACTGAATAACTGTGAAAATATTAATATTGCAGTAAAAAGCGGTACTATTCCTAAAATTATTCCTATACTTTTGTTAACCGTTACCAGCTCTATTATATCTTTAGAAATTTTTCTGTGATTTTCTTCTAAAGATATTTTCTCTTTCATTTTAAAGTAAACTGATAATACGGTACCCCAAAGGATTACGCTTATGAAGGGAATAAATAAAAACAACATTAAAACAAGCATATAATGTAATAATTCAATATCCCCGGCAGATTGAGGTAATGCTATATTTTTTAAAAATTCCATCTATCTTCTCACGATTAAATTATAAGTTTGTCTATCGATACTAATAGCACAACTAATAATGCAAATAGGTTAACATCTCTAAAAGCAAACCTGAGTGAAATTCTGTTCTCAGATTTATTAATTAATTTTTCTGCATCCCGGATACACCAAAGACCGGCAATTATTAATAAAATAAACGAAGCTACCGACAAGGTTACCTCGAACCGGGTACTGCTATGAATATCTACAGCTTCGGGATCTCTTTTTCGGTTATGCTTAATTGTAAAAAATATCATCCGAACCATAGCGAGTATCATGGAAAAAACTGAAGCAGTTAGCACATAAATAAACGCTCTGTCGATTGAATTTATAAAATTGGATGCACCGCTCGACATTTGAATTCCTTATTGAAACGAACAGTTTGAAAATAATAGAATGAATGAGATCAACAGAAATAAACCTGCAACCGAAACAAACAAGAGAAATACTCTGCTATCACTTCTTAAATGCATAAATATCGTTAAGATAAGATAACCTTCTATTGAAGCTATTATTATTACAGTAGCGATGGTTAACCCGCCTAAATTCATTCCTGCAACAGCAACTGTTAATCCGGTTAACGCCAACAAAGTCATCCATACTAAAACATAAATACCATACCCGTTTGAGTGTTCGGTGTAAAAATCGTGCTTTTCCATAAAACTCCGTTAAGTTATTAAGTAGAAAAGTGAGAATAAGAAAATCCAGATAATAGCGACCAGATGCCAATACAACCCCGTGTTTTCAAGTTTAACATAATTATTGTGAGTAATATAACCTTTTGCTGTAAATCGCATCATAAATGAGATAAGAACTATACCGATTATAACATGAAGTCCTTGTAACCCGGTCATCACATAATAAAAATCAAAGAAGAGAATGTAACTTTTGCTTTCATTCAGCAAGGTTTCACTTCCGGAATAAATACTTTGATGAAACATTGCAGCCCATTCGAAGCATTTATTTATTATAAAGAAAAATCCAAGTATAATTGTAAGGAACTGAAAGAAAAGAGATAGTTTTCTTTTACTTCTCTGAATGGCAACGATTGAAAGCACCATTGTTAAACTACTTGTAAGCAGAATTACGGTATTGAACGTTCCGATAATTTTATTCAGTTCCTGCGCAGCAAGATGAAAATCAGCGGGATAGGTATATCTGTAAACAGAATATACAAGGAACAATCCTCCGAAAAGTATTAGCTCGGTAAACAGGAAAACCCACAAACCCAAACGGATACCGGTATTATCCCGATTATGTTCCTCTGCGTGTACTTGTGTTTCTGTACTCAAACTATTTTCTCCTCATCAATAGGAATTTCCGTAAAGTTTTCATGAATCTGCAGATACGTTTTTCTTATCAATTGCCGGCATAAATATATTTTTTCCCACGCTGCAAATTCCAGGATATTTATAATAAACAAAAGCCGGAATAGTAATATCATCAATCAGATCGTTTAAAAGAACATCGTTTACTGCAGCATCTTTAAATCGAACATCCATCGGCATTGCAGCGCCTGATTGCTCATCAATTCCAGTCTTAATATGATCTCCGGTATTTACAGCAGAGACAAAAAATATCGAGAAGCAAATTATTACCGAAGCTTTTTTTATCATCTTATAATAATGTATTCAAATAATTATAGAGTTCGCTCCACTGATCGGATGTGAGGTTGAATACACTGCCGTTAAATCCGTTTTGATTTACATTACCGGTAATGAAAGTAATAAAAGAATCGCTACTCCCTTTCCATTTATCAGAGTTAACAAGGGCAGACATCGCAAGTTTCAAATCACTTGTTACTTTCCTTAGCAGATTAGCTTCAGATGAAGTCTGATTATCAATTTTTTCTAAAGCGATACTAATTTTTTCTGTTTTATTTTTATTTTCATTAACTATTAATGCTTCTGCATCTTTAACGGGAATTTGACCGGGCACACTAACTCCCTCGGAGAGGTTGTATAACATATCCAACGCCTGCAAATCGAATTCATCATCCATCGACGGATTAGTTATAAATTCTGATCTTATGTAATGAGCCAAACCAAATTTTTCTTCGGGCGTTAAAAAATCATAGGCAATCATCGGACTATTCAGAATGCCGTCCTCAAGAGTTGAAAAAATACCTGAAATTGTTTCACCGTTTTTCCATCCTTCATGACTTGTAAAATTACGCGGGGCGGGATTCATTCCGGCTGCACCCGGTCCGGTACCCTTTCCATTTTCACCATGGCAAACAGAGCAGGTTGTTTTGAATATAGCTTTTCCTTTTGCAATTAATTCAGCGGTTGGTTTGCTGAGTTCAAAAACATCTGCAGGCGGAATTGTGGACGGCAACTTTATCTCGAGATCGTTTACAACTGTATTTTCAACTAAATTCACGGGAATCTTTTGCTGTGCAATATTTCCCTCATTAGCTAAATAATACAGCCCTATCCCGAGTATAACTGCTAAAACATAAGGATAGAGAAACCAGAATATTAACCCGGGATTCTCTTTTACAATCTCTATTTTCTTTTTTAAAAAATCTTTACTCATAAAATTTTCTGTTAACCTGTTATAGGTGAAAATCTAGACCTCTTTTAATTTTAGGATCGCCGATCGGCATTAAATTAACCCTCTTCGCCAACATATTGAAGATTAATATCACAACCCCAACTATAGCGATAGGAAAAACAAAGTCAATCCAGCTAAAAATATAACCCTTTTCCATCCCGGGCATACTTGGAATAACAATCCAGAATAAATCGTAAAGATGGGCAAACAAAAGCCATATTGCAACAAATTTTAAACGTTTCGGATTCATCTTTGAAGGTTGGGAAAGCAGCGCTATATACGGCACCAAAAACTGAATAATTATTAAAAGAATGGAGAATATTGCCCAGTTTCCTGCCCATCTTTGAATAAACCATGAAGTTTCCTCGGGAAGATCTGCGTACCATATCAGCATAAACTGAGAGAAAGCTATGTAGCCCCAGAAGTTTACGAAAGCAAACATAAGTGCTCCCAGACTATAAAGATGATCATTCGTAATTCTTTTATCGAAGTAGCCATGTTCTCTCAGCAAAACAACTGCAAGGGTTACTGCCGCAAGTGCCGCTATAACTGTTCCCGAGAAATAATAAACTCCGAAAATTGTAGAGAACCAATGCGGCTCGATGCTCATCAACCAGTCGGTTGCGGTTAATGAAAGTGTAATGGCAAATACCGGGATGAATATTGCAGAAATACGAATGTTGATCGTTGTAAGATTTTGATTACCGGTTTTATCCTGTTTAAGAGAATTTCTGAAAAGAAAGAAATAGAATAAAAACCATATACCGATAAAACCGAATACCCTGATTATGAAAAACGGGACATTCAAATATGGCGCTTTTCCCGCAAGCACTTTATCGGTTGCAAGGACTTCTTTCTGAGACCAATGGAACAAATCGTGCATATTAAAAAGAAGCGGAATAACCAGTATAGCAAGAAACGGAATAATGCCGGCAAATATTTCAACTATCCTTCTGAACGGTACACTCCAGTCTGCATTGGTTACATATTCCAAAGTTACTAAAAACAATGCGCCGACACCGATACTAATTAAAAATGTATAAGCTAAAAGATAATTGAAAATCGCCCTTGTATGATCGACAAAAAATCCTAACACGCCTAACGCTACACCGACAGCAAGCAGGATTAAACCTATTTTATTTAATTTAGCCGGTAATTCTTTTTTCTGATAAGTCACTTCAGTTTGCGACATTGGTCGGTTTCTCCTTATTGAATCTTCTCTATATCAGAGTCGCTCGCATTTTCAGCCCTCTGAAGAACTCTAACATAATTAACTATTGCCCATCTTTCATCGCGTGTAATTTGAGATGCATAAGAGGGCATTACATTTTTACCGTTTGTCATTACATGGTAAATTCTTCCGTCCTCGAAATTTCTTATCCTTGTTGAATGAAGAGACGGCGGGTTTGGAAATTGCCCGCGCAGCCGTCCATCTCCGTTTCCAAAATTTCCGTGACAGGGACTACAGAACGTTAAAAATTTCTTTTTACCTAATGTCAGGTTCTCTTCTGTGGGAATAAAAGGATTAGATAAATATTTATCCGGAATTTCAACACCCATAAACGGATATGGAATAAATCCTCTTGCTACCGTACCTTCAACCGGCAGTCTCATTCCACGTTCGTCGCTAAAGAATTCTGATTTTGATTGAGGTGTTATTTTCTCCTGTTCATCCATCCAGCTAAAGGGCGTAATATACATTAGCTTGTTCAACGTTAAATAGGTTCCAAAGGAAACTACCACAGCAATTAAAATTAAGAATGTAATGAACTTCGGTTCAAAAATAGGATAACGTACTTTTTCTTTCTCATAAATAACAGCAGTTGAGACAGGGTTAAGACTCTTTAATAATTCATTAATTTTATACTCATCAAACTTCGGATCGGCTGCTTCGATCACAATACCGAAATGGTCGAGTGAAACTTTCTTCATATAATCAGTGTTGTGAAGCGGGTGATTATTCCTCGGTAAGCCGAAGAAGAAGATAAGCATGGCAATTATTGTTGAAATAGTTGCAAATAAAACCGTTAGCTCAAACGTAACGGGAATAAATGCGGGTAATGCAAAGAACGGTTTCCCGCCGATAACCAGCGGGTAATCTACCGATAAGGTGTACCACATAAGCAGCAGGGCAAATGCAGTACCGCACAACCCGAAGAATAAAGTTACGAAACCAAGCTTAGATGGTTTTATTTTCATAGCATCATCCATACCATGAACCGGATACGGAGTATTTACATCCCATTCAGTATAACCTTTGCCGGCTACTATTTTTGCTGCATTAATTATATCATCGGGTTTATTAAATAATGCCGATACGCCGAAAATCTTTCTCCCGTTATTCATGGTTCACACCTCCATGGTATGAAGGTTGAGCACCTTCCGCAACAGCTTTTATTTCTGATATAGAGATAACCGGTAACGATTTTGTGAATAGAATTACCAATGTAAAGAAAAGCCCAAAACTGCCCAGCAAGATACCAATATCATAAATAGTCGGGATAAACATTCCCCAGCTTGAAGGAAGAAAATCTCTGTGAAGCGAAGTTACAACAATTACAAATCTTTCGAACCACATACCGACATTTACTAAAATTACGATAGCCAGCATTGCGGGTACAGAGCGCCTGATTTTCCTGAACCAGAATAACTGGGGGAAAAGAACATTACAGCTAACCATTGTCCAGTATGCCCAAGCATAAGGACCGAATGCTCTGTTTATAAAAACAAACTGCTCTTCCGGCACGCCGCTGTACCATGCAATAAAAAATTCCATCGCATAAGAGTAGCCAACCATCAAGCTTGTAGCTATAATAACTTTGTTCATCTTTTCGAGATGATTAAGTGTTATAATACTTTGCAGATCGAAAATTTTCCTGACAAAAATCAGTACGGTAACAACCATTGCAAAACCGGAGAATATTGCACCTGCAACAAAGTACGGCGGAAAAATGGTTGAATGCCAGCCGGGAAGTATTGCAACTGCAAAATCGAAACTGACAATTGTATGAACGGAAAGTACAAGTGGGGTAGCAAAACCGGCTAAAAGCACATAAGCTTTTTCATAATGCTGCCAGTGCCTGTTGGAATGTCTCCATCCCAAACTGAAAATTGAGTAGATAGACTTTTTAATTTTTGAAGCCGTTCTGTCTCTGAGTGTAGCAAAATCGGGTATTAAACCGGTGTACCAGAATATAAGTGAAACGGTAAAATAAGTTGAAACCGCAAACACGTCCCATACAAGCGGTGAAGTAAAATTAACCCACATCCCATGCTGATTTGGATACGGTACGAGATAACCTGCTAACCAGGGACGACCGAGATGAATTATCGGGAATATCCCGGCGCACATTACGGCAAAAATCGTCATTGCCTCGGCAAACCGTGCAATACCCGTTCTCCATTTCTGTCTTAAAAGAAAAAGTATTGCAGAAATTAAAGTGCCTGCATGACCGATACCAACCCAGAAAACAAAATTTATGATCGGAAAACCCCACCCGACCGGTTCGTTATTTCCCCAAAGACCTATACCTTTATAAAAAGTTATAGCTAATAGTACTGCTCCGAATAATAGTAAACTGCCGGATATGGTTAACGCAATAAAAAATTTCTTATCCGGTTTTGTATCGAGCGGTTTTGCAACAAGCTCCTGGATTTGAGCAAGCGAAAGCCTTTCTTGAATAACCGGAGCTTCAGTAGTGTAATCTACTTTCACTATGCTTCCTCCGAGTGAGTATTTCTGAGCTTCGCTATATAAGTAACATTAGGTTTAATATTCAATTCTTCCAAAACATAATAACCAAGCTCGTGATTTCTATACTTGTAAAATTCTTCTTCTTTATTGTTTATATCGCCGAACTTAATTGCATTAGTGCTGCAAGCATCCTTGCAAGCCGTTGTAACGTCCGATCCTTTTAATTCCTTTCCCTCTCTAACTGCATCTGCTTTGGCTTCTGCAATCCTCTGAATACAAAAAGTACATTTCTCCATTACGCCGCGTGACCGAACCGTAACTTCAGGATTTTGAAGCAACGCAAAGACCGGCGATTCCTGGTACCCATCTCTGAAATCATCCCTGAAATTGAAGAAGTTAAATCTTCTTACTTTATAGGGACAGTTATTTGAGCAATATCTTGTTCCAACACACCTGTTGTATATCATCTGGTTTAAACCATCAGGGCTGTGCGTAGTTGCTAAAACCGGACAAACATTTTCGCAGGGTGCTTGATCACACTGCTGGCATAACATCGGTTGATTGCTGACAGCCGGGTCTTCCATTGTGCCTGAATAATACCTGTCAATTCTTAACCAGTGCATTTCCCTGCCGACATTCACCTGATCTTTCCCAACTACGGGAATATTATTTTCAACCAAACAGGCAACAACACAATCGCCGCAGCTCAAACATTTGTTCAAATCGATTGACATCCCCCATTTTAATTTATTATAGGGAAAAGGAGGATTAACGCTCGGTAGCTCTTTGCTCTTTTCCTCTTCGTGAATCATAAACCCTGGATTACTTAAATACTCTGCAACCGTACCTTCTTTAATAATACCTCTTTTCTTAGGAAGATCCTGTTTCAGACTTTGTGTAAAATCGTAAAAAGTTTGAGCCAACACTAATTTGTAATTGCCCGGAACCTTATTTACTTCTGCACTCGTGAATAACCAGGGAGATAATCCGGTAGAAATGTTGGATAATTTATTTGCATTAAAACCAACTCTTTCACCTACAGTACCTGCTTTTGTTCTACCGTAACCTGTCTCGATAGTTATCGAATTGTCTGCAGCACCCGGCTGAACGAGCACAGGAATTGTTAACGAGTTATCGCTAATTTTTATTTCGACAAGATCATTGGTCTCTAATCCTAACTTTTTGGCTGTAGTTGAAGAGACAGCAGCGTAATTATCCCATGTAACTTTTGAAACCGGATGCGGCAATTCCTGCAGCCATCCGTTGTTTGCATACCGTCCGTCTTTTAACGCATAGCTTTCTTTAATATGAACTGCAAAGCCGGAGATATTAATAGCGGAAGAAGGTAAATCAGCTAAAACCGAACTGTTAAATGTAAAGCTTAAAGAAACTTTTTCGTTTTTCAGCACAACCCCGTCATGCAAAGCGCCATACCAAAGCGTTTTAAAACTTAACTTTGAATTCAAACCGGGATAAACTTCCGTTTTCCAATAGTCCATTAGATATTCATGATAAACAGTTTCTTTAAAGGAAGACGGCTCGCCATTTATCCAGTTAAGTAGAATTGCTTCTTTCTGCCGGGTATCATAAAGCGGTGAAATTACCGGCTGCCGCAATGAATAGAAACCATTTCTTGTTTTTGCATCACCCCACGATTCTAAATAGTGATGAACCGGCAAAATATAATTTCCGTTGATTGATGATTCATTTTCAACTTGTGTGAGTGAAACAATAATATCAACATTATTAAGCAGCTCTTCGTAATTAAAATTAACAGGGAAATTGTAAACGGGATTGGCATCATAATGAATAACCATGCCAACCTGTCCGGCTTTCATCTTTTCTGCAAGATTTTTTAATTCATCGTAAGTTGACAGGGGAAGGATATTAATTTTCTCAGCATCAGGATTATAAAGTTTTGAATTGCCGAGATATTCATTGAGTGCGTTTACGGCTATATGAACATTCACGGGTAGCTGGTCGCCGGCATAAACGATAGCTCTGCCCCGGTTATTCATCAAATCGTCCATCAAATAATTTAAATCTTTTTTAGAAAGGTTATATTCACCGGCAAAGTTTTCCAGTGAAAAATTACCTGTATCTCTGCTGACATCAATCGCATTTCTTTTTCTTAATTCATTTAAGATTGCCATTACAAATGCATACTGGGCATCCGGTCTCAATTTCAAACGATAATCTGCATTCATTCCCGTAAGTGACAAATTCGATTCGACGACATAGAGCCGATTAAACTTTTTGTTGATAACATCTCTTCTTTCGGCGAAGAGCCGTGTGTTTTCAATTTTGTTTGCCCCCATTCCTAAAAAGTCTGAATCGAGCGAAACGACAACTTCAGCCTGGTTCCATTTTATTAAAGGAAATTCACCTGTACCGTAACATTTTTTCCATGCATTGTTTCTAACACTTTCATTAAACTGTTCAAACGAATAAACTTTAGCTGCTGGATATTTATTAATAAAATCATGAATTAATTTATTTTCGGCAGGCGAAACAATATTTCCGGTAATCAACGCAATCTCTTTGCTTCCCACATTATTCAGCTCATTGATTATTTCTGCATCAGCATCGTGCCATGAAATATCCACGAATCGGTTATTGTTATTGCTTTTGGGTGATTTAAGCCGGTCGGGATCGTAAAGCCCCATAATACTTGCTTGTCCCTGGGCGCAGATTTTTCCCTGCGATACGGGATGGTCGGGATTACCGTCGATTTTTACAGGTCTTCCCTCACGGGTTTTTATTAAAACACCGCAGGCAAAAGAACAGCCGTTACAGGTAGATGCATAATAGTTCGCTTTCCCGATTGTAATCTCTGCCGGCTTTTTATTGTAAGGAATTATCTCGCCTTTATCGCGGTAATTTGTACAAGCCGTTCCTGCAAAAGCCGCCGAAGCACCTAACAATGCAAGAAATTTTCTTCTCGAAAAGGCGGATATTCCCGATATATCCGGTGATTCCGATGCACCTTCTTTAAATTCTTTGTTTATTTCATTTATAAAACTTTGGTCTCTATGTAATTCTTCAAAACTTCTCCAGTAATTTGGATCGGGATTGTTAGCGGCTCCCTTAGTTATTTCATCATCCCTGATATCAGGCATTCTTTCCACCTATCTTTTGTCTTCTTATGGCTAAAGGATTTATTTTAACGTAAATTTTCTTATCGCTTACCTTTTTCTTAAAAAATTTAAAGGGTAAAGCTTTAAAGAGCATAAGCCCTGTTAACCCTATTCCGAACGAACTAAAAAATTTCTTACGATTCATTTTTATTAATCATTTTAAAATTATTAAATCGGTTTAACATTACCGGTGGCAGGCATAACAATATTCCGGTCCTTTACTGATTCCCTCAATGTATGGCAGTCTCTCGTGCGAATTTCTATGACAACTCAAACAGTTTCTCATGGTAAAGGAATTCATCTGCCCGACTTTATTCATATTCTTTATTTCCCCATGACAAGATTCACATTTTATTCCTTTATCTATATGCACACTATGATCAAAGTAAGCGTAGTCGGGAACTTTGTGTACCCTCTTCCATGGCAGCGCTACACCTTCATTATAGTATTTGGTTAGTTTTATTATTTCGGGGCTATCGGTTCGGGCAACTTTATGACAATTCATGCAGGTCTCTACGGCAGGTACCATAGCGAATCTTGATTTTTCAACGCTAATGTGGCAATACTGGCAGTCTATCTGCATCTGCCCGGCGTGTAATTTATGTGAGAAGTTAATCGGCTGATCCGGTGTATAACCAACTCCATCTCTTTCGGCTCTCGATGCGAAAAAAGTGAGTACAAAAGCTGCCACAGCAACAAAAATAGTTACCGGCAGCCGGTTTCTTAAAATATAATCCAGATAAGATACTTTCATTTAAACCTTATTAAGTGAAACTTCAAGGGAATAATAATGAATCAACTTATTGAAAGGCAGAGAAACAAGTGCTCTTACGCCTACAATATATTTATAACTGACGTTTTGATTAATGTGAAGAGCGGCAAATAAAATGCAACCACTGAGAACTGTTAATTTACCGACTGAAACCTCTAAATTTGATAAACATAATATTAAAAAATCAAAACTTAAAAAACAATCATAAAAAAGGGTTTTTTTAATTCTAATCCGATCAGGCAAATCTTTTTAATATCTGTAATACGATATAAGCCACAGCAGCAATTAAAAATATATAAACTATTGAATTTTTAACCGATTGTTTTGTTAAAATAAACTTCGTGCGATATCCTCTCCATCCGCATTTTTTACATCTGTACATGCCGTAAGGTGTGAGAATTTTTATAATTTTTTCTTTTGTACTCCGTGCACGAGATTTTCTTAATAAACCCACCGCGTTGCACGATGGACACTTTTCATAAAGAGGATTCTTTCTAAAAACTAAACCATTTTTTACCATAGGTTTAAAATAATTTTTATAACTACTATTATCAATATTATTGAAAATATTTTTTTAATAAAAACCGGCTTAATTTTAAGGACAAAATTCACTCCCGACCTTGCCCCCACTATTGCGCCCAATCCCATCGGGATTCCTGCTGCTAATGAAACATACCCGTTATGTGACCCACCATCTTGAATAATAAATGCGATAGATGCGCTAATCATTGTTGCGGCAGTTACTACTGCTGATGTTCCGACTGCTTTTTTAATCTTTAAATTGTATAAATAATAAAGACTCGGAAAATAAACAACACCCCCGCCTAAACCGGTAAATGCAGATAAACTTCCGGCAAATATTCCTATAGCAGGTAAAAAAGTATCTTTCATAAATCTTTGTGTTTTCCCGCCGGTAGGGTCCGTTCTTTCTGAAAGCATTTTAATTGCAACCGTAAACATTACAATCGCAAAAATTATCTTTAAAGTTACAGGGTTAACTTGTATTACAAAGAATGGAAAAATAAATGCTGAAAGTGCACTGCCTGTTGACAGAAGCAACGCTCTTTTCAAATCTAAATTATTATTTTTGTAATACAAATATCCTGAAAACGAAGCAGCAATTGCTCCGGCTAACAAAGAGGTGGCAATTGCCGCATAAGCTACTATCGACGGGTCATATCCCAAAAGAGGTAAAAGAATATAAAGAGAAGGAACAAATATTATCCCTCCGCCAATACCCAGCATACCAATCAGTATGCCGGTAAAAAATCCAATAATAAGGAAGACGGCAATCAGAATGAAAATATTCAATTCACATTAAGAATTTTCTTGTAAACTACCGGATTATTTAATACTTCAAGTGCGGTTTGAAATTGATTATCTGTTTTCAGTTGTTCGGTAATTCGTCCTTCAACCCCAATATACCTAACAGCAAGCTCTTCTCTAACCTGCCTTAGTATTTCCTTACTATAAAAATCGAAATCATTATCCTTCATGTTTACGATCTGGTTTTTCACAGTATTAAGCTCATCCAAAATATCTTTGTAATTATCCGATAGATCGGTGAGCAAAAGATTTATATGATCTTCTGCATCTGACTTATAAGAAAATTTTTCGGACTCGGTAAATTCTCTGAATTCATTTAACAGTTTATCATCACTTAAGGAAGTATAATCTCCATCCGGATGATTATAGTAGAAATGATCTGCAAATTTAAAAAACAAACCTTTGGCTAAAAGTTCTTTAGTGATCTTGCCGTTTATCTTAAATACAACTGTTGTATCGGGAGAAATACCGCCCCTGGAGTAAACAATCCTTTTGTGATCGGTTAGGAATTTTCCCGTAATTATAGAATCAGGATCGGTAATAACATTGTTATGATCGGCGTAATCTATTTTCTGAATGCATCTGCCGCTTGGAGTATAATATTTTGCAGTAGTTATTTTTAACGAAGTATTATAAGAAAGCGGGGTGATTGTCTGCACCAAACCTTTTCCGAAAGATTTTGTTCCCAGAATAATTCCGCGGTCATGATCCTGGATTGCACCCGCAACAATTTCCGAAGCGGATGCGCTTCCGCCATTAATTAACACAACTAATTTTGCGTCTCCAACAATCGGCTCTTGTGTAGAATAATATTCTTTTATGCTCGACTGTGTCCTGCCCCGGGTTGAAACTATAAGTTTACCTTTGGCTAGAAACTTATCACAAATATCAACGGCAATATCAAGCAAGCCGCCGGGGTTGCCTCTTAAATCCAGAACGATCGATTTTATTTCCTTCTCAGTCTTTAATTTTTGCAGCGCAGTTTTTATTTCATCGCTTGCCGACCTGCTGAAATTACTAAGCTTCAGGTAAACGTTGTTACTATTCTCCGGGAAAAACCCGGAATATAACAGGTTTTTTACAATCACTTCTTCTCTCAGAATATTGAAATCTATCGTGTCCTTTAATTCGTTCCTTACTATTTTCATATTAACCGTTGTGCCCGGCTCACCTTTTACGAGCGTGGAAATTTTATCAACATTATCCGGTTCTATTTTCACACCTGCCGCTTCTATAATTATATCGCCAACCCTTAAACCCTGCCTCTGTGCAGAGTAACCATCCATTACTTCAACAACGGTTACATGGTTACCTCTAATTCCTATAGAAATACCAATTCCGCCGTACTTTCCGTTTGTTATCAGGTCGATATCTTCTTTCTTTTTTTCATCAATAAATATCGTGTACGGATCTAAAGATGAAAGCATTCCCTGAATGCCGGCTCTCATAAACTGCTCGGGATCGACTTCATCTACGTAATTAAACGATATCTCTTTATACACTTTACTAAAAAGCTCAATGTTCTTATTGATCTCAAAATAGATATCGGTGAATCCCGCAAAGAGCAATACGCAGCCGAGAACTATAATCCATTTAACCTTGTTCAACTTCATAATTTTACCTCTGTTCGAATATTTTTATTTCATTCAATATTTTTTTGTGAATTTCTTCAATACTTTCTTCCCCGTTCAGTACCCTGAAACGATTTTCTTTTTGCACTAATTCCAGGTAACCTTTTCTAACCCTACTATAAAAATCTCCGTTCGATTCTTCAATCCGGTCCAAATGATCACTATGTTTTAACTGCTTTCTTTCATAAGCCACTTCCACAGGGATATCAATAAAAAAAGTTAGATCGGGCAGCGTCTCACCAATTGCAAGTTTATGAATGTTTTGAATAACTTCAATCGGCAGCCCTCTTCCGTAGCCCTGATACGCTGTAGAAGAATCATGAAATCGGTCTGAAATTACATAAATTCCTTTCTTTAGGTAAGGTCTAATTTTTTCCCTTACGAGCTGCGCACGGCTCGCAGAAAAAAGCAGGAATTCCGTTTCCATATACATTTCGGAATTCTTTTTATCCAACAACACGTTTCTAATCTTCTCCGATATTTCCGTTCCGCCCGGTTCTCTTATAACCTTTACTTCGTTACCCTTACTTATCAGGTAATCTCTTAATAAATTTATCTGTGTCGATTTGCCGCTAAAATCAATGCCTTCAAATGAAACAAACATAAAATAAGATAAGTTAAATAGTTTTTGAAAATGTAATTATAAAATTAAAGCTGTTAAAACTTTATCTGAATTTTTTAATGACGTACCTCAACCGTTCGGGTTTTATATAAAGTAAATGAGTGTTCTCGGGTATTTCAAAATGTGGAACAACACTGCCTAATGTATCGAGCATTACTTCGCGATAAAAAACAAATGCATTGAATTCTTCCTTTTTCAATTTCCCGAGTATATTTATTCCTCCTCTTACACTACACCCAATTTTATTGGGCAGCAGTATTACATCTCTATCTGGCGGAACATCCAATACATTTACAATTATGTCATCAAATTCTTTATCTACAATTCTTTGAATATCGAGAGTTACATGCACAGACCTGATGCTAAATTTTGTGCCCGGTAAATCAGCAAACCCGATTGTTTTGGTCACCTCTTCGTCAAGCGAATTTAGTTTTAATAACTTTGTCTTTACTTTATTTATTTTACTAATTAATGATAAAGGACCGCTGACTATAACCGAATCGGGTTCAACTTTAATGCTTGTTGCCAAACCATATCCGGGTTTGAAATCAAGCTGCATATCCACAAATACAGGCAGCTTTCTGCTTATCATTCTTTCTATTATGAAAGATAAAGTATCGGGTTGAATATCTATCAGTTCAAGATCGGAAAGTATCCACCTGTTATCCGTCAAATAATTTTTTAAGTTGACAATTTTTTTTCCGCTGTCTTTTTGCACCGGAACGATATAGTTTACATCCTTGCCTATATTTAGTGATAAGAGCTTCCACCCTTCACCCTTCAACTTTATCGAAATATTATCCGGCAAATTACTTGCAGTTGAGTAACCCTTCGGGAAATCGGTTAGTTTTAGCTTAACATAAATGTTCGCATAATAATCTCCGGAGAGGGAAATTGATCCCCAGATAATAAGAGAAAAAATTGCCGATACAAAAATTATTGGGATTTTCTTCTTCACACTTCAAATATAATGGAATTTATAAACAAAAAAACTCCACATTAAGTGGAGTTTAAAAATATCTGTAATAATTTTCAGAATTATTAACCAAGCGATTTAAAATAATCTAACAATTGTCTACGGTTTGCGCGGGAAATTTCTCTTCCTTTTATGGGAAAATTTTCCGTGCTTCGAGCCATTCTTCTAAGTTGGTGAACATTAAAAGTTTCAAGCTCTTCCATATTAATTTCTTTGCCCGTTTTTCCTGTACCGGGTATTTCAGATTCCTTACCGAGTGCTTCTTTTTTTAATCTTTCAATTGTTGAGCTTGCCGGGGATGCTGCTATTTCTTTTTCGGTTTCTTCCTCAATTATAATTTCTTCTTCCGGTTCAGCTTCGATAATTCTTTCTTCCGGTTGAGTTTTTGTTTTTCTCGAAGGTTTTTTAACAGGTTCCTTTTTCTCTTCCTCGTTCGGGAGAATGCCGGATAGCTGATCGTCCGGTCTTGGGATAATATGGACAGATACAAGTTCGCCAACCCTTTGTGCGGCTGCTGCTCCGGCATCTACCGATGCCTTAACCGCCGCAACATCACCTGTCACCATAATCGTAATTAAACCTGCTTTTGCTCTTTCCTTGCCGATAAGGTGAACTTTGGATGCTTTAAGCATTGCGTCTGCAGCTTCTATTGAAGCCACCAATCCTCTGGTTTCAATTAAACCTAAAGCTCTTTGCATGGTTTATTTTCTTTTTGGTAATATTGATTCCACTTCTGAATGCGGACGTGGTATTACATGAACCGAAACAAGTTCACCGACTCTCTGAGCCGCTGCTGCACCAGCATCGGTTGCAGCTTTAACTGCTCCAACATCTCCTCTTACCATCACCGTAACGTAGCCACCACCGATGGTTTCTTTACCTATTAACTCAACCTTTGCTGCTTTTACCATAGCATCGGCGGCTTCAATGGCACCGACCAAACCTTTGGTTTCTACCATTCCCAATGCGTCAAGTGTCATAGATATGCTCCCATTTCTAAGTTTATGATGCTTAAAAATACTTTATTGAATTAAGAATGTCAATTATTAAACCTTTTAATTTTTAATATGCACTATTTTAATTGGTTTTCAGATTTTACAATAAACTTCTCTCTCTCTTTTTAAGAAAGAATAAAGGTGAGTTTATAATAAAACCAAAATCCGAAAACCAATTTGTAAAAGGTATAACTAAGTTTTTTGCGGCTCGCAGCCCAAACTACTAATAAACGGAGCACTATAAACTGTTTAAATATTCCTCTAATATTATTGCTGCCGAGTTCCTGTCGATTAACCCCTTATCTCTTCTATTCTTTTTTTTAGGAACGGATTCAATAATTCTCGCTTGTGCCATTAACGAGGTAAACCTTTCATCCCAGGTAATTACTTTTAGAGAAAATCTTTTTTCCAATTCACCTTTGAAGAGAAAAACCTTTTCAGTTAATTCTGGATTTTTATCCTTATTGGGTAAGCCGAGAATTACTTTGACAACTTTTTTTGATTCGATTAAATTTTTAAGCTTCTTCCAAATATTATTATCATTCTCAAATGTTAGATGTGCGTACGCAAAAATTAAAAGAGGATCGCTCAATGCAATTCCTATTCTTTTCTCGCCGAAATCAATTCCCATTACACGCTGTTCAATCATCAGTTGCTTTCAAATCTTTCAACGGAATAAACACCCTTTACCTTTTTCAGCCGTCCGATTAAGCTAATAAGATGCTCCAGGTTGGCAACATAAACAGTAACATTACCTTCGAAAGTCGAGTCGTTTGTACTTATGTTTATAGACTTAATATTTGTATTTTTATAAGAAACTATGGCATGCGCTATATCATTTAGTATTCCAGGGCTATCATCCCCTCTAACAGTTAACCCTGCCACGAAAAGATTTCCTTCTTCCTGGGGCCATTGAACATTAATAAGTTTGCTCGAATCACTTTTGGCTAAATTCAATAAGTTGTGGCAGGTTTTTCTATGGACTTTAATTCCTTCTCCTACCGTCACATACCCAATAACGGGATCACCCGGAATAGGGTTACAGCACTTGGCATAAGAGTAAAGTATCCGCGCCTTGCTTCCGTCAACTAATATATCCCCGGCATCTTTCCGTGCTATATCTACAAACTTTTCAAACTCCAATTCATTTTTGTCCTCCACAACAACATTTTCCTTTTGAGGAATTAATGCCTGGTCGAGATCAATATTTCCCTTTGCAATCGCTTGAAAGAAATCACGGTTGTTTTCAAATTTCAGACTTTGGACAAGCTTCGATATATCCTGAGAATCAAACGACAGTTTTAACTTCTTAATTTTCTTCTCCCACATATCTTTCCCCGTATCAACAATTTTCTCTTCTTCCCTATTCAACCATTTTCTTATTGCAGATTTGGCTTTGTGAGTTTTTACAAATTTTATCCAGTTCTTATTCGGATGCTGATTTTTAGATGTAATAATTTCAACCTGATCGCCGCTGTGAAGTTTTGTATCGAGCGGAACGATTCTTCCATTTATCTTTGCTCCGATACAGTGATACCCAACTTTACTGTGAATCTCAAACGCAAAATCAACCGGGGTTGAATCCAGCGGTAATCTTCTTAAATCACCTTTCGGAGTGAAAACATATATTTCATCCTGGTAAAGGTTTAGTTTAAAGCTTTCGAGCAGCTCTTTCCGTGCTTCATCTTTACTTGCATTCTCAAAAATATCTCTTATCCAATTTACCCAGTCTTCAAGGTCTTTTTCCGAGGCGGTTTTATCTTCTTTATATCTCCAGTGAGCTGCCACGCCTTTTTCCGCTACTTCATGCATTTCGCGGGTACGTATCTGAACTTCGACCAATCTGCCTTCGGGGCCCACAACGGTTGTATGAATAGACTGATAGTTATTGGTTTTCGGTATTGAAATGTAGTCTTTAAATCTATCTGGAACAGGAAGATAAATTTGATTTACAATTCCAAGCGTTGTGTAGCAGTCGTTAGTATTATCAGTTTCCAAAATAATTCTAACGGCAAACAGATCGTAAATTTCCTCGAACGGTTTGTTACGCCGGATCATCTTGCGGTAGATGCTGTAAAGATGTTTCGGGCGTCCGCTAATTTCGTACTTCAGGTTATATTCATCCAGTTTTTTTAAGATCGGCTCTGTAAATTTCTTAATATAACCCTCACGCACTTTCCTTTTTGCTTTTATTTTCCTAACGAGATCTTCGAATGCTTCTTTATTTAAATACTTGAAAGAAAGATCCTCTAATTCCCACTTCACTCTTCCCAAACCGAAACGATGAGCAAAGGGAGCATAAATTTCAAGTGTTTCCTGAGCAATTCTTCTTTGCTTGTCAGGGTTCATAAACTCAAGTGTTCTCATATTATGCAGACGATCTGCAAACTTTACAAGTATTACCCTAACATCCCTTACCATAGAAAGGAGCAGCTTACGATAATTTTCTGCTTTGGTAATTTCCTGCCCTGTAAAAATGCCGCTGATTTTAGTAACACCGTTTACAATCTCAGCAACTTCCTTACCGAATTCGCGTGCGAGCACATCGAGATTGAATTCAGTATCTTCTACGACATCATGGAGCAAGGCACAAACAATTGTTATATCATCAAGCGGAATTTCTTCGGCAACAATTAATGCCACCTCATAAGGATGAGTTATATACGGCTCACCCGAGGCACGCAAATCATGCTTGTGCGCTTCTATTGAAAATTCGAATGCTTTCGTGATAAGATCTTCATTAATTGCCGGAAGATTCTTTCTGCTCGATCGCAGCAGATCATTTAGCATCCTTTGATATCTCGGATTATCTATACTCATTGGCTTTTAGAAAAATAACTTGTAATTAAATGATAATTTAACTTATTTATTCGAGATGATAAAGTCAGGTACGGGTAAGCGATGAGAAGGGTGCTATTTTTCACATCTTTCCAAAATAAATTATTGATATGCAAACAAGACAAAAATTAAAATGGATTACAAGTACAAATAATTACTATGACTATGAGAAAAACTCATCCCCCTTAAATTCCCCCTTCTCTTGTCAAGAGAAGGGGGACAGGGGGTTGAGTTTATCGAACTGGTAAAAAGTTTTAATTAATATTAAATGATAAATATATACTCAGCTAAGAAAATAATTTGGACAGCGTGCTATTTTTCGAGGGAATCTTTAAGCTTTCTTACCCGTTTGAGGCGGTTCTCCAATTTATTTTTAGCATAATCGTCCAATTTATCTATATTTAAAATATCATTACAAAGTTGCAATGCTTTTACAGTAATTCCAATTTTAGCAGATTGCTGAGCGATTAAGTGTTTTAAAACTATTTCATTTATATGATTATAAGTTCTACCCGGCGGATATGAATTTAATATTTCTTCGTACAACTCGATCGACCGCATGGGATTAATTCCTTCGTAAGCACGCGCCAGTCCCCACTTGAAATATCTCGAATCGGGGAATTCCTTCAAAGCGGTTTCACCCAATTCAATTGCAGATGTAAAATCTTTCTCATCGATGTATATCCAAATTAGTGAGTTAATTGCCAGGTAAGAATTATAAGAAGCTAATTTAGCAGCGGTTTTCAATTTATCAATTCCAATCGAACGATCGTCTTCGTAAAAAGGGAGCCAGTTCAAAAATTCTGTTTTTCTGCTCTTCCAGTATTCAAACGTACCGATAGCTATGTAAGCTTCATAAAAGTTATCATTACCGGTTAAGCAATTTTCGAATGATTTGATAGAATTCATTCCATTTGTGAGCGCAGAAATCCAATCTTCATTCAGCGCTTCGAAATAAGATATGTAACCTTCTGTTAGAGCGTAAAAGTAATTGTACCAGATGCTATCCGGATCGTTATCCAACAATTCCTCCGATTGTTGTTTTGCCGCGTTAAGATTCTCTTCAATGTAATCCGTATCAAACTCTTCGGCATAATCATAAGATTCGGCTATACGAAGAGCGGCAAGATATATTTTTCCAAAAGGAAGTTCGGGGTAGGAATTATTTAATTCAGTAAATGTCTTCTCCGCGGCGGAATAATTCTGCCTAATAATATTATTAATTCCTCCGGTAATTAGCGAGTCAACCGATTTATCAGGATAATGCTGCCCCAGGATAATCCCGCTAAAAAAGAACACGAGAAAGAGTAAATTTTTAAAGAGTGCCAAAAGTTCTATCTCCTGCATCGCCCAACCCGGGAAGGATATAACCTTTTTCATTCAATTCCCTGTCTAATGCAGCTCCGTAAACGAGTACATCCGGGTGATCTTCGTTAAGCTTATTAATTCCTTCCGGGGCAGCAACCAGACAGGCGAATGTTATGTTTCCCGCACCCCGCTTTTTAAGAAATGATACCGCCGCAGAAGC